>NZ_JAGRRB010000038.1:0-1888 GCF_018223925.1 Klebsiella sp. 10 | reverse complement strand
ACTCCTCGAACAGCTGCTCAGCCGGCGCAGACTCACCGAAGGTGGTCATGCCAACGATAGCGCCGTTCAGGCCAACGTATTTGAACCAGTAGTCAGCGATACCCGCTTCCACGGCAACGCGCGCGGTCACGGCTTTCGGCAGTACGGATTCGCGATAAGCCGCATCCTGCTTGTCGAACGCGTCGGTGGACGGCATGGAAACCACGCGCGCCTTCACGCCTTCGGCAGTCAGTTTGTCCCATGCGGCAACCGCCAGTTCCACTTCTGAACCGGTGGCGATAAAGATCAGCTCCGGCTGGCCGGCGCAATCTTTCAGCACATAACCGCCGCGGGCCACGTTCGCCAGCTGCTCTGCGGTACGCTCCTGCTGCGCCAGGTTCTGACGGGAGAGGATCAGCGCGGTCGGGCCGTCCTGACGCTCCACGCCATATTTCCACGCAATCGCGGATTCAACCTGGTCACACGGACGCCAGGTGGACATGTTCGGGGTCACGCGCAGGGAAGCCACCTGCTCTACCGGCTGGTGAGTCGGGCCGTCTTCGCCCAGACCGATGGAGTCGTGGGTGTAGACCATCACCTGACGCTGTTTCATCAGCGCGGCCATACGTACCGCGTTACGCGCGTATTCCACGAACATCAGGAAGGTGGAGGTGTACGGCAGGAAGCCGCCGTGCAGCGCGATACCGTTGGCGATAGCGGTCATACCGAACTCGCGCACGCCGTAGTGGATGTAGTTCCCGGCAGCGTCTTCGTTGATCGGCTTAGAACCGGACCACAGGGTCAGGTTGGACGGCGCGAGATCTGCGGAGCCGCCGAGGAATTCCGGCAGCAGCGGGCCGAAGGCTTCGATGGCGTTCTGCGAGGCTTTACGGCTGGCGATTTTCGCCGGGTTGGCCTGCAGCTTCGCGATGAACTCGTTAGCTTTCGCGTCGAAGTCAGACGGCATCTCGCCTTTCATACGGCGGGTGAATTCGGCTGCTTCCTGCGGGAAGGCTTTGGCGTAAGCCGCAAACTTCTCGTTCCATGCGGCTTCTTTCGCCTGGCCGGCTTCTTTGGCATCCCACTGGGCATAGATGTCAGACGGGATGTCAAACGGCGCGTGTTTCCAGCCCAGCGCTTCGCGGGTCAGGGCGATTTCGGCGTCGCCCAGCGGCGCGCCGTGGGAGTCGTGGGTACCGGCTTTGTTCGGCGAACCGAAACCGATGATGGTTTTGCACATCAGCAGGGACGGTTTGTCGGTGACCGCCCGTGCTTCTTCTACCGCGCGTTTGATGGCGTCAGCGTCGTGACCGTCCACGCCGCGCACCACGTGCCAGCCGTAGGCTTCAAAGCGTTTCGCGGTGTCATCGGTGAACCAGCCTTCAACGTGGCCGTCGATAGAGATGCCGTTGTCATCATAGAACGCCACCAGTTTACCCAGTTTCAGGGTACCGGCCAGGGAGCACACTTCGTGAGAAATGCCTTCCATCATGCAGCCGTCGCCCATGAAGGCGTAGGTGTAGTGGTCGACGATATCGTGTCCCGGACGGTTGAACTGCGCCGCCAGGGTTTTCTCGGCGATAGCCATCCCGACCGCGTTAGCGATACCCTGGCCCAGCGGACCGGTGGTGGTTTCCACGCCTGCGGTGTAGCCGACTTCCGGGTGACCCGGGGTTTTGGAGTGCAGCTGGCGGAAGTTTTTCAGCTCTTCAATCGGCAGATCGTAGCCAGTGAGGTGCAGCAGGCTGTAAATCAGCATCGAACCATGGCCATTTGACAACACAAAACGGTCACGGTCAGCCCAGGCCGGATTGTTCGGGTTATGGTTCAGGAAATCACGCCACAGCACTTCGGCAATGTCAGCCATACCCATCGGGGCCCCCGGGTGGCCGGATTTGGCTTTCTGTAC
>NZ_JAGRRB010000037.1:0-3190 GCF_018223925.1 Klebsiella sp. 10 | reverse complement strand
ACACTAACGGCTTTCTACGCGAATTAACTGGATCAATTCACAGGAGTAATTATGAGTTCACTTTACCAGCTTTACAAGCACAAAGACAAAAACGGCACCGGAACGGTGGTTAACAAAACTTACACCGTTCCTTTGTCAGAGCTGTACGTCGAGCCAGGACTGAATATCCGCGAAATCGACCAGGATCACGTCGCTGAGTTCCGCGATGCGTTTATCGCCGGCGAGTCGGTGCCTCCGCTGGACGTCCAGGTTACCGAGAAGGGCGTGAAGGTTATCGACGGCCACCACCGCTATTACGGCGCCATTGAAGCGACGAAAGCAGGTGCTGACATCATCCGTCTTGAGTGCAAAGACTTCGTCGGGAACGAAGCTGACCGGATCGCCTTTATGGTTACCCGGAACCAGGGAAAGCCTCTCACTGCTCTGGAACGCGCAGCTGCATATCAGCGTTTGAGAAATCAGGGGTGGGAGCCGGACGAGATCGCGAAGAAGGTTAAGCGTTCTCTGTCCGACGTCGACTATCACCTGCATTTGCTGACCTGCGGAGAAGAGCTGATCAGCATGGTTCGTGCTGGCGAAGTATCCCCGACAACCGCGGTTGCTTTATCCCGCGAGCACGGCCCACAGGCGGCCTCTGTAGCTGTTCGCCAGATGGATAAGGCCAGAGCATCGGGTAAATCGAAATTAACCCGCAGCGCGGCTCTGCCGCAGTTTAGCGCAGCAAAGGCGCGCCAGTTTCTCCAGATAATCGCTGATCAGGCTGACATTGAGCTGCCAGCTGATGCGCGCGCCATCCTGGACAACTATCGCAAATTCCTGAAAGAGGCCGGCTGGGAGAGTGAAGCATGAACACCGCAGAAATACTCAAGTTTCCCGGCGCCGCGCCGGGGCAATTCAGGAGCAACCGGATGGAAAACCAGAAATCTGGCTACATCCCGTTGTACCGGAGCGTTCTCAAGCAGTCCTGGGCAAAAGATGTGTACCTCAGAACCCTGTGGGAAAACCTGCTGCTTAATGCTGCTCGTCAGCCATTCAAAGCGACTTTCAAAGGTCATGAGTGGTCACTGCTGCCCGGTCAACTGGTGGTCACAGCGGCCGATTTAGGGCTGCAGCTTTGCGACCGGAAAGGGAATCCTACTAGTCGCGATTCAGTGGAGAGAATGCTGGCCGTTTTTGTGCGCGAAGGGATGATTTCTATCGAAGGTGAGAAGCAAAAAGGGAGAGTGATTACCATCACAAATTTTGCAGAGTATGCTCAAAAAACAGACAATTTACCCGCACATGAAGCCGCACATGAAGCCGCACATACTTCCGCACATGGCGAGCCCAGCAATGGCGCGGGTTTGAAGGTGGTACCCGCACATGATGGCGCACATGAAGCCGCACAAACAACCGCACAACATGAACAAGAAGGTAATAACAAGAATAAAAACATTAAAAGATCTTCGTCCGAGAATTCTGACGAATCCTCTGACGTCCGCCTTAAGAAATTTTTGTCTGCTCATCCTGATGCTGCGGTTTACACACCCAGCGGCAGCAAGTGGGGAACCGCCGAAGACGTTCGCGTTGCCGAGTGGATTTTCTCCAGGGTCAGGATGATCAACCCAACCTGCAAAGCCCCTGACATGACCGCCTGGTCAAACACGGTTCGACTGATGCGCCAGATCGACAACCGCAGCCACCAGGACATTTGCGCCATGTACGACTGGGCCAGCAAAGACTCGTTCTGGCATCGCAACATCCTGAGCCCTGAAGCGCTGCGCAAGCAGTGGGACAAGCTGACCATGCAGCGCAGCGCGCCAGGGGTTCAGGTTGCCGGGAAGCCAAAAGTCGACCTGAACAACACTGACTGGATTTATGGGGTGCTCGAATGAAATCAATCGCTGAAAGCATGCACAACTTCGACCGAGAAAACTTCCAGCGCGTGGCTGCCGGGCTTCCTGAAATGCAGGACGAGCAGGCAGTAAAGCGCCAGGCGGCAAAGACTGCGGAGATCTTCAACGAACTGTTCCGCCAGTTGCTCGCTGTGTTCCCGGCGCTGGCCAGCAAAACACCCGAGGAGATGAACGAGATGCGCCGGCAGTGGCTTCTGGCGTTCAAGGAAAACGGGATTGTCTCCATGGAGCAAATCAACGCCGGAATGCGCGTTGCCCGCAAACAGGATCGTCCATTCATGCCATCGCCGGGTCAGTTTGTCGCCTGGTGCAAATCGGAATCAGCCGTATCTGCCGGACTGCCGGATGCAGTGGAGCTGGTCGATATGGTTTACCAGTACTGCCGGACCCGCGGGCAATACCCGGATGCTGAGTCCTATCCGTGGCCAGAGCACAACGTCACGCCGGTAACGCTGAAGCACAAGGCCTGCTACTGGATGGTTACTGGACTGTACGCAGACATGCGCGCAAACGGCCTCAGCGACGCTGAGCTGCGCCGCAAGGCTCAGGATGAGCTGATGCGTATGGTGCGTCGTTTAAACGCAGGAGAAGCGATTCCAGAGCCGGTTAAGCAGATTCCAAAACTTGGTGGCCGGCCATTAAGTCAGGAGCAGGGGTTAAACAAAATCGCAGAAATTCGGGCGAAATTTGGACTGGGGAGAGGGCGGTCATGAAAAAGAACTCTGGCAAACAAGCCGTTATTAACTTCATCGGCCAGCATCCTGGCTGCAGCTTTCAGGATATCCGCCGCGGCACCGGGCTTGACTCTTCAGTGGTCAATTCCTCCCTGTGGCAGATGCACCGTGACGGCCAGGTTAAGCGTGAAGGGGAGTGCAGGAGCTACCGCTACACCCTGATTGACACAACAGTTGTCACCGAAAGCGATCCGTCTGTTCAGTATCGCCAGCGTCCTGGCGGCGTAAACCCAATGACCAACCTTTTTAACCAGTGCCTGGCGGGAGTAAGAAAATGACTATCACATTACAGGCAGTAAACGAGCTCATCGCCTCCCTGGAGAGCGCAGGCGAGCTGTCGATCAGAGAGCAGAAGTTCCTGAAGCTGGCAAAAGCGTTTAAGCAGCTGGCGTCGGAGAATGTGGCGCTGAAGAACGCCATTACAGACCATAGTCATTCGGTTCACTTCTGCGAGGTTTGCGGAAAGGATGATCCGTGCAGCACTGACGATGTTTGTTATGCGCTGAAAGATATCCCCGCTACCGATGCCTACCTGGCCGGGATTAAGGCTGATGGGGTGGA
>NZ_JAGRRB010000036.1:0-20098 GCF_018223925.1 Klebsiella sp. 10 | reverse complement strand
GGATTTTTCTCTGCAACCGAACCGGCTGTTTGTGTGAAGTGATTCACATCCGCCGTGTCAGTGGGAGCGCATTATAGGGAGTTCGTCGGAAGTAGCAAGCGTTAAAATAGAAAAATCTTATCGACCGCTCATTATTTGAACTTTTCGCGAATTCATCTTCTTACCATTAAAGGCGCAATCCCAGTGTTCATGCGGCCTGCAGCGCAATTTACGCTAAGATCGGTTTTTGGCAAAAATGTGATTTTTCTCTCTTACCCAACGCCATTATCGCGCCGATGGTGAATTAAGCACCACTCTTGACCCACGACAATGCGCCCGCCCGGCCCTCATTTCTATAATCAGGCCCGTTTCTTCTTACTGGTAATAATCGATGGCTTATCAACTCAACATTAACTGGCCCGAGTTTTTAGAAAAATACTGGCAGAAACAGCCGGTGGTATTAAAAAACGCGTTTCCGGACTTCGTCGACCCGATTACTCCGGACGAGCTGGCCGGATTAGCCATGGAGCCGGAAGTCGACAGCCGGCTGGTCAGCCTGAAAAACGGCAAATGGCAGGCCAGCAATGGTCCTTTTGAACATTTCGACGGGCTGGGCGAAACCGGTTGGTCCCTGCTGGCCCAGGCGGTAAACCACTGGCATATGCCGGCCGCCGAGCTGGTGCGCCCGTTCCGCGTACTGCCGGACTGGCGCCTGGACGACCTGATGATCTCCTTCTCCGTCCCCGGCGGCGGTGTCGGCCCGCATATCGATCAGTATGACGTCTTTATTATTCAGGGCATGGGCAGCCGCCGGTGGCGCGTGGGTGACAAGCTGCCGATGCGTCAGTTCTGTCCGCATCCGGCACTGCTGCACGTCGATCCGTTCCCACCGATCATTGATGAAGATCTGCAGCCGGGCGACATCCTCTATATTCCACCGGGATTCCCGCACGACGGCATAACCCAAGAAACCGCCCTGAACTACTCCGTCGGCTTCCGCGGGCCAAACGGCCGCGACCTGATCAGCAGCTTCGCCGACTATGTGCTGGAGAACGATCTCGGCGGCGAGCACTACAGCGATCCGGACCTTACCTGCCGCGAGCATCCGGGCCGGGTTGAAGAGTATGAACTCGAACGTCTGCGCACCATGATGATCGATATGATTCGCCAACCGGAAGACTTCAAGCAGTGGTTCGGCAGTTTCGTCACCACCCCGCGTCACGAGCTGGATATTGCGCCGACGGAACCACCGTATGAAGAAGAGGAAGTGGTCGATGCGCTGCTGGGTGGTGAAAAGCTTTCCCGCCTGAGCGGCCTGCGCGTTCTGCATATCGACGACAGCTTCTTCGTGCATAGCGAACAACTCGACAACACCGATGCCGAAGCGCTGGATGCGCTGTGTCGCTATACCTCATTAGGCCAGGAAGAGCTCGGCAGCGGCCTGCAGAATCCGGCGTTCGTGAGCGAACTGACGCGGCTGATTAATCAGGGCTACTGGTACTTCGAAGAGTAAGAGAGTCGCGATACTGCGGGCAGCCGCCTGGCGCTGCCCGGTTTCTTTTATGACTCATCGTCAGTAAAGAGCTGTTCAATCGATTTGGTCGGATAAAACAGTAAGTTACTATTTTCATCCACGAGCTGTATAAACCCCAGACGAAGATAGAATGCTTTAGCCTTCTCATTAAGGGCTTCAACAAATAATCCGTAGATGCCAACGGCTTTAGACGCTCCCCACACCACTCGCATCGCATGGGCAACCAACATCTCTCCCCAGCCCTGCCCCTGAACAGATTTATCAATGGCCAGCCGCCCGAGGGTTACGCTTGGCGCATTTTGATACGGGATTTTCTTTTGCTGAGTTTTAGACGGCAACATGCCTCGCTCGAAACAACTCCCCGATAAGGTGTAATAACCCAGCAACCTGGGAACGGTATCCCCGGAGACCAGCGCATAACCCCTTAAGATTTGTCCATCGTGCTGCCGCTTGAGGTGCTCTTTTAAAAACGTATTCAGCGCTTCCTCGCCGCAATCAAATCCAGTGATATCGTAGCTGAACGCATCGGCAATCATCTCAATCGTCAGTTGCTGCTCCATTAGCTCTACCTTACCTGGTTTGTAGACGCTTCGCTGCACGTTTCAGTCGATCATTCGGGGCTGGCGGTTGGGTAATCGCCTCCATCACCAGGCTCCATGATTGCTCATTGAGGACCATTCTGCGGTGCTGCTCAATCACTTCCGCAGCACGTTCTGAGGCACTGGCAACCACAAACTGGGTAATCGTCTGATTAGAAATTGCCGCAGCTTCCTCGATGATGCTCTTATCATCATCGGTTAATCTCAAATCTATACGCTGCTTTTTAAGTGCGGGCATACGTTATCTCCGGCCTGTTGCAAACTTCATGTACGGTTATTTTCCGTACATTTAATATAGCGACAGAAAGCCACATACTCAACTATCACTCGCGGATTGCGCCTATTTCGGCAACACTACAATAAACCGCGTCGAGCGCAGATCGGACTGCGCCGCCACGCTGCCGTGGTGGGCTCCGACAATCGATTTCACAATCGCCAGGCCGATGCCGCTGCCCTCCCCTTTGCGCTGGCGCGAGGGGTCGACGCGATAGAAACGGTCAAACAGGCGCGGCAGATGCTCGGCGGCAATCGGCGTACCGGGGTTCTCCACCACCAGGCGTACCGTCTCCGCGCTTTCGCTCAACTGGATGGTCACCGCCTGCCCGGCAGGCGTGTAGCGGATCGCGTTCGACAGCAGGTTGCTGATTGCCCGCCGCAGCATCAGCGGATCGCCAATCACCCGGCAATGGCTACCGACAAAACGCAGCGCCACCGCCTTCTCTTCCGCCCACGCTTCGAAAAACTCAAACACCTTATGCACTTCATCGGCCAGATCCAGCGCCTGTTGCTCAGGGATCAGCTGGTTATTATCCGCCTGAGCGAGGAACAGCATATCGCTAACCATCCGCGACATCCGCGAGAACTCTTCGAGATTGGAATACAACACCTCTTCCAGCTCCTGCGGGCTGCGGCTCTGGCTTAAGGCGATTTCGGTTTGCGTCACCAGGTTGGTAATCGGCGTGCGGATTTCATGGGCGATATCGGCGGAGAAGTTGGACTGGCGGGTAAAGACATCCTCTATGCGCTCCAGCATATGGTTAAACGACAGCGCCAGCCGCTCCAGCTCGACAGGCACCGCCTGCGGGTCAAGGCGCACATCGAGATCCCGCGAGGTAATATTCTGGATCTGGCGACTGATCTGGCGGATCGGCTTATGCCCCTGGTAGACCACAAACAGCACGATGGCGATGATCAGCAGGCTGATTATCGACGCCGCGGAGATCAGCTTCGCTTTCAGCTCATTAATATAGTGCAGGTGAAAATCGATGGATAAGGCCATCAGCAGGTGGTACGCCGGTTTACCGTCCGCCTGCTTGCCCAGCGGCAGCATGATCAACCGCCAGGCGCGGGTTTCCAGTGGATGATTATCGTGCGCCATTGCCCGCGGCTGCGGGTCGGTCCATGAAATCACATTCCCGTCGCGGAGCTGCATCGCCAGCCCCGGCGTACTCAGCATATGGCTGAGATCCGGCCCGTTGGGCGACTGGAAGAGAATATTGCCCTGGCCATCGTCCAGGCAGATGAAGACGTTGGCGTAGCCCGCAATGATATTCCTCACGATCTCCAGCCGTCGCGCTGGCGGGTAGTCAGCGTGGTCGAGGACCGTCTCCAGGGTGGTGCTGAGCTGTCTGAGATCGTGAACGTCGCGCTCTTCAAAGTGGGCCTTCACCGAATGGATCATGATCCAGGTGAAGGCGAAGAAGGCAATGACGGTGGCGAGGCTAATAAAGAAGGTCAGCCGGGTGGCCAGGGAAAAGGGGCGCTTAGCGGCCATCCGGCACCTCAAGCATATAGCCGACGCCGCGCACGGTCTGGATCAGCTTCGGCTCGAAGTCGTTATCAATTTTGGCGCGCAGCCGCTTCACCGCCACGTCAATGGCGTTAGTGTCGCTGTCAAAATTCATATCCCACACCTGCGACGCGATCAGCGAACGGGGCAGCACCTCGCCCTGATGACGCAGGAAGAACTCCAGCAGCGTGAATTCCTTACTGGTCAGGGTGATGCGGGTGGCGCCGCGCGTCACCTTGCGGCTGACCAAATCGACGCTGAGATCGGCCGCCTGAAACTGGCTTTCGACGATGACCGCCGCCCCGCGGCGCAGCAGAGTACGCACCCGCGCCAGCAGCTCCGCAAAGGCGAATGGTTTTACCAGATAGTCGTCAGCGCCCAGCTCCAGCCCCTTCACCCGATGCTCAATGGTGCCCAACGCGGTAAGCAGCAGGATCGGCATGCCTTTCCCGGCGGCGCGCAGCATGCGCACGATATCCCAACCGTTCACATCCGGCAGCATGATGTCGAGGATCAGCAGATCGTAATCGCTGGTCAACGCCAGGTGATAGCCGTTGAGGCCGTTATCGGCCAGGTCGACGACGAAGCCGGCCTCGGTGAGCCCTTTGGTCAGGTACTCTCCGGTTTTCTTCTCATCTTCGACAATCAAAATCTTCACGGCAGGCTCCTTCACGCGCGCTTTGTGCGGGTATTCAATTTTAGAGGAGCGCCTCCGGATAGCAATGAAATATCAGGAAAATGACAGCTTTGTCATTTTCCCGTCACGCCCTGAACAGAGCCCGCTACGTAAAGTAGCCGCCATGGATAAATCGTCGAAACTTCTGCCACCATGCGCTCAATACAGCTACTTACCCTCAGCGTGATATTTGCCTTAACCGGCTGTCTCTCGCTCGCTCCGGACTACCAGCGCCCTGTCGCGCCGGTGCCGCAGCAGTTCTCTCTCAGCCAGAACAAGCTGGTTACTGCGAAAGTGGGCTACCAGGAGACCGGCTGGCGCACCTTTTTCGTCGACCCGCAGGTGAAAAGCCTGATTAGCACCGCGCTGACCAACAACCGCGATCTACGGATGGCGACGCTGAAAGTGCAGGAAGCCCGCGCCCAGTACCGGGTAACCGACGCCGACCGCTACCCGCAGCTTAACGGTGACGGCAGCACCACCTATGGCGGCAAGCTCAAAGGCGACACCACCACCAGCAGCGATTATGCCGCCGGCTTAAACCTCAGCTACGACCTCGATTTCTTTGGCCGGCTGAAAAACCTTAGCGAGGCCGACCGACAGAACTTCTTCGCCAGCGAAGAGGCACGGCGCGCAGTGCATATCCTGTTGATTGCTAACGTTTCACAAAGCTACTTCAACCAGCGGCTGGCGGCAGCGCAGCTGCAGGTGGCCAACGATACCTTACAGAACTATCAGCAGTCTTACGCCTTCGTTGAAAAACAGCTGCTGACCGGGAGCACCACCGTGCTGGCGCTGGAGCAGGCGCGCGGCATGATCGAAAGCACCCGCGCCGATATCGCCAAACGTCAGGGCCAGCTGGCGCAGGCCAATAACGCCCTGCAACTGCTGCTCGGCAGCTATCAACATCTGCCGGACGATAGCGCCAGCAGCGCCGTGGACCTGCAAGGCGTAACCCTGCCGCCATCGCTCTCCTCAGCGATCCTGCTGCAGCGGCCGGATATTTTAGAGGCCGAACACAGCCTGCAAGCGGCCAACGCCAACATCGGCGCCGCGCGGGCGGCCTTCTTCCCGTCGATCACCCTGACCAGCTCGCTCTCCGGCAGCAGCAGCGAACTCTCCAGCCTGTTTAACGCTGGCGGCGCGATGTGGAACTTCATTCCCAAAATCGAACTGCCGATTTTCAACGCCGGGCGTAATCAGGCCAGCCTCGATCTGGCGGAGATCCGCCAGCAGCAGCAGGTGGTCAACTATGAACAAAAAATCCAGTCCGCCTTTAAAGAGGTGGCCGACGCGCTGGCCCTGCGCCAGAGCCTGGCCGATCAAATTGCCGCGCAGGAGCGCTATCTCGCCTCGCTGAATATCACCCTGCAGCGCGCCACTGCGCTCTATCGCCACGGCGCGGTCAGCTATATCGAAGTCCTGAGCGCCCAGCGCGATATTTTCACCACCCGACAAACCCTGCTGGAACTCAACTATTCCCGTCAGGCAAATGAAATCACCCTGTTCACCGCTCTCGGCGGCGGCTGGATGGAATAACCCAAGGAGTCCCGAACATGAATTCACTATCTAAAATCGCCCTGTTCACCCTGCTCTCTGGCGCGGTGTTCGCCGCCCAGGCCGCCGCCCCGCACGCCGGTATGGTGATGCACGAGCAGCCCGCCGCCGCGCAGGCGCAAAGCATCCGCGGCAAAGGCGTCATTAAAGCTATTGATATGGATAACAAAAAAATCACCATCGCCCACGAGGCCATCCCGGCGGTGAACTGGCCGCCGATGACCATGCGCTTCACCATCACCCCGCAGACGCAGCTCAACAATGTGAAGGATGGCGACAGCGTGGACTTCACCTTCGTTCAGCAGGGCAATCTGTCGCTGTTACAGGATATCCGCGCCCAATAACGGCCCGGCGACGGTAGGCCCCCTCAACAACTGAATGGACGACACATGGCATCCCTGACACTGAAAAATACGGCGCTGATCCTCGGCAGCATGCTGATTGGCGGCGCGCTTACCGCGGCGCTGTACGCCAGACTAACGCCGGTCGACGCTGCCGCTCCGGCAGCCGAGCAGCAGCGTAAAGTGCTGTTCTGGTACGACCCGATGTACCCGAACACCCGCTTCGATAAACCGGGTAAATCGCCGTTTATGGATATGGATCTGGTGCCGAAATACGCCGATGAGGAGAGTGCTGCCGCCGGTGCGCCGGGGGTGCGTATCGACCCGACGCAGACCCAGAATCTTGGGGTGAAAACCGCCGCCGTTACCCGCGGGCCGCTGCGCTACGCCCAGACCTTCCCGGCCAACATCAGCTATAACGAGTACCAGTATGTGATTATGCAGGCGCGGGCGGCGGGCTTTATCAATAAAGTCTATCCGTTGACCGTCGGCGACAAAGTGAAACAAGGCACGCCGCTGCTCGAGCTGACCATCCCGGACTGGGTGGAAGCGCAGAGCGAATATCTGCTATTGCAGGAGACCGGGGGCACCGCTACGCAGGTCGAGGGGATCCTCGAGCGTCTACGTCTCGCCGGAATGCCGGACGACGATATCCGCCGCCTGAAAGCCACGCGCAAGATCCAGACCCGCTTCACCCTCAAGGCGCCCATCGACGGGGTGATCACCGCCTTCGATCTGCGCGCCGGAATGAACATCGCTAAAGATAACGTGGTGGCGAAAATTCAGGGCATGGACCCGGTGTGGGTCAGCGTGGCGGTCCCGGAATCCATCGCCTGGCTGATTAAAGACGCCTCGCAGTTCAGCATTCAGGTTCCCGCCTGGCCGGGCAAAACCTTCCGCATCAGCAAATGGACCCTTCTCCCCAGCGTCGATAGCGCCACCCGCACCCTGCAGCTGCGCCTGCAGGTCAACAACCCGGATGAAGCGCTGAAGCCGGGGATGAACGCCTACCTGCAGCTGACCAGCGAAAGCGCCCCGATGCTGCTGATCCCCTCCAAAGCGCTGATCGACAGCGGCAGCGAGCAGCGAGTGATTACCGTGGATAACGAGGGCCGCTTCGTGCCGAAAATCGTGCAGGTATTCCATGAGTCCAATGGCGTCACGGCCATTCGCAGCGGGCTGCAGGAGGGTGAGAAAGTCGTCGCCAGCGGCCTGTTCCTGATCGACTCGGAGGCCAATATCGCCGGCGCGCTGGAGCGCATGCGCGCGCAGGCCCCTGATGCCGCGGCCTCTGCCGCCCACGCGCACTAAGGAACGGAACCATGATTGAATGGATTATCCGCCGCTCGGTGGCCAACCGCTTCCTGGTGATGATGGCGGCGCTGTTTCTCAGCATCTGGGGAACCTGGACCATCATCCACACCCCGGTAGACGCCCTGCCGGATCTCTCTGACGTACAGGTGATCGTCAAAACCCGCTATCCGGGGCAGGCGCCGCAGATCGTCGAAAACCAGGTCACCTGGCCGCTGACCACCACCATGCTGTCGGTCCCCGGCGCCAGAACGGTTCGCGGCTTCTCGCAATTCGGCGACTCCTACGTATACGTGATTTTTGAAGACGGCACCGATCCTTACTGGGCGCGCTCGCGGGTGCTGGAGTATCTCAACCAGGTGCAGGGCAAACTTCCCGCCGGGGTCAGCGCCGAAATGGGCCCGGATGCCACCGGCGTCGGTTGGGTCTTCGAGTACGCGCTGGTCGACCGCAGCGGCAAGCACGACCTCGCCGAACTGCGCTCCCTACAGGACTGGTTCTTAAAATATGAGCTGAAAACCATCCCTAACGTCTCGGAAGTGGCGTCGGTGGGCGGCGTGGTCAAGGAGTATCAGATTGTCGTCGACCCGATGAAGCTGACCCAGTACGGCATCAGTCTCGGCGAAGTGAAATCGGCGCTGGACGCCTCTAACCAGGAGGCGGGCGGCTCTTCCGTCGAACTGGCGGAAGCCGAATATATGGTGCGCGCCAGCGGCTACCTGCAGACGCTCGACGACTTCAAAAATATCGTGCTGAAAACCGGGGATAACGGCGTGCCGGTCTATCTTGGCGACGTCGCGCGGGTGCAGATCGGCCCGGAGATGCGCCGCGGAATCGCCGAGCTTAACGGCGAAGGCGAAGTGGCCGGCGGCGTGGTGATCTTGCGCTCCGGCAAGAACGCCCGCGAGGTGATCTCGGCGGTCAAAGAGAAGCTGGCGTCGCTGCAAAGCAGCCTGCCGGAAGGGGTGGAAGTGGTCACCACCTACGACCGCAGCCAGCTTATCGACCGCGCCATCGACAACCTCAGCTACAAGCTGCTGGAAGAGTTTATCGTCGTCGCCCTGGTCTGCGCCCTGTTCCTGTGGCACGTGCGCTCGGCGCTGGTGGCGATTATCTCGCTACCGCTCGGCCTGTGCTTCGCCTTTATCATGATGCATTTCCAGGGGCTCAACGCCAACATCATGTCGCTGGGCGGGATCGCCATTGCGGTGGGGGCGATGGTCGATGCCGCCATCGTGATGATTGAGAACGCCCATAAGCGGCTGGAGGAGTGGGAGCATCAGCACCCGGGAGAGAAGCTCAGCAACGACACACGCTGGAAAATAATTACCGAGGCCTCGGTGGAGGTCGGCCCGGCGCTGTTTATCAGCCTGCTGATCATCACCCTGTCGTTTATCCCGATTTTCACCCTCGAAGGCCAGGAGGGCAAACTGTTCGGCCCGCTGGCCTTCACCAAAACCTGGTCGATGGCCGGGGCGGCGCTGCTGGCGATCGTGGCGATCCCGATCCTGATGGGCTTCTGGATCCGCGGCAGGATCCCGGCGGAGAACAGCAATCCGCTGAATCGCTTTTTGATCCGCATTTATCACCCGCTGCTGCTGAAGGTGCTGCACTGGCCGAAGACTACCCTGCTGATTGCGCTCCTGTCGATCCTGACGGTTGTCTGGCCGCTTAACCGGGTCGGCGGCGAGTTTCTGCCGCAGATCAACGAGGGCGATCTGCTGTATATGCCGTCCACGCTGCCGGGGATCTCCGCTGCGCAGGCGGCGGATATGCTGCAGAAAACCGATAAGCTGATCATGGCGGTGCCGGAAGTGGCCCGGGTGTTCGGCAAAACCGGCAAGGCCGAGACCGCCACCGACTCGGCGCCGCTGGAGATGGTGGAGACCACCATTCAGCTTAAGCCACAGGATCAGTGGCGGCCGGGGATGACCATGGAGAAGATCGTCGACGAGCTGGATAAAACCGTGCGTCTGCCAGGGCTGGCGAACCTGTGGGTGCCGCCGATCCGCAACCGCATCGACATGCTCTCCACCGGCATCAAGAGCCCGATCGGCATTAAGGTTTCCGGCACTAACCTGGCCGATATCGACGCCATCGCCGGGCAAATTGAAGGGGTGGCGCGCAGCGTGCCGGGAGTCACGTCGGCATTAGCCGAGCGGCTGGTCGGCGGGCGCTACCTCGACATTGATATTCAGCGCGAGAAGGCGGCCCGCTACGGGATGACCGTCGGCGATGTGCAGCTGTTTGTATCGTCCGCCATCGGCGGGGCGATGGTTGGCGAAACGGTAGAGGGCGTCGAGCGCTATCCGATCAACATCCGCTACCCGCAGAGCTATCGCGACAGCCCGGAGACCCTGCGCCAGCTGCCGATCCTCACGCCGCTGAAGCAACAGATCGTCCTCGGCGACGTGGCTGAGGTGAAAGTGGTCACCGGACCATCGATGCTGAAGACCGAGAACGCCCGCCCGACCAGTTGGATCTACATCGACGCCCGCGACCGCGACATGGTGTCGGTAGTGCACGATCTGCAGCAGGCCATCGGCAAGGAGGTGAAGCTGAAGCCGGGCATCAGTGTGTCCTACTCCGGGCAGTTTGAGCTGCTGGAGCGCGCCAATCAGAAGCTGAAGCTGATGGTGCCGATGACGCTGATGATTATCTTCGTGCTGCTGTATCTGGCGTTCCGCCGCGTCGGCGAAGCACTGCTGATTATCACCAGCGTGCCGTTCGCCCTTGTGGGCGGGATCTGGTTCCTCTACTGGATGGGGTTCCATCTGTCGGTGGCCACCGGGACCGGCTTTATCGCCCTTGCCGGGGTGGCGGCAGAATTTGGCGTGGTGATGCTGATGTACCTGCGCCATGCCATCGAGGCGGAGCCATCGCTGGAGAATCCGCAGACTTTCAGCGTCGATAAGCTCGACGAGGCGCTATACCAGGGGGCGGTGCTGCGCGTGCGGCCGAAGGCGATGACCGTGGCGGTGATTATCGCCGGCCTGCTGCCGATTTTATGGGGCACCGGCGCCGGTTCGGAAGTCATGAGCCGTATCGCCGCGCCGATGATTGGCGGGATGATCACCGCCCCGCTGCTGTCGCTGTTTATCATTCCGGCGGCGTATAAGCTGATGTGGCTGTATCGGCATCGGGGCAAGCGTAGCCAATAGCCCGCCGCGTTTACGCCGGTCCGGGAAATTGGCTATAGTGGCGCCATTCTTCTGGCCGGCGTGAACGTCCCTATGAATCTGAACCTGGTATGTTATTCCCTGCTGCTGCTCACCGCCGTGGGCAGCGCCCTGCTGCCCTACCCGCTGGCGATGTGGTTTTTACTGAGCAGCCTTCTGACATGGCTTATCTATGGCGCCGACAAGCTGGCGGCGCGCAAAGCCTGGCGCCGGGTGCCGGAAACCACGCTGCTGGTGCTGGGCCTGGCGGGAGGCTGGCCGGGGGCCATCCTCGGCCAGCAGTGCTTTCGCCATAAAACGCAAAAGCAGCCCTTCCGGACGCGGTTTTTCATCAGCGTAGCGCTCAACGTGGCGGCGCTGGCCGGGCTGTACGTGGTTTATACCTATCTGCTCAGCCGCTAAGCGGCGAGGCTAGCGCGGCGTCTGGCGGATCCACACCAGGCGATCGACGTCAAAGCCCAGCTCGCGCGCGGTATTCAGGTAATCCTGCTTCACCGCCGCCGGAATGGTGGGGGTGCGCGACAGGATCCACAGATAGTCACGGTTGGGGCCGCTGACCAGCGCGTACTGGTAGTCGTCGTCCAGGCGGATCACGTTATAGCCGCCGTAGAATGGCCCGAAGAACGACACCTTCAGCGCCGCGGTGGTGGGGGCGCCGGTGAAATAGGCTTTCCCGTCGCTCTCATTCCAGCGTTTTTTGACCGGGTCATAACCGCGGTTGACGACGCTGATCCCCCCATCGCTGCGGGCGCCGTAGGTGGCGGTCACCTGCTCCAGGCCTCGCTCGAAGCGATTCTCCAGGCGAGCGACCTCATACCATTTTCCGAGGTAACGGCTGGCGTCAAACCCGCTAATCGGCTGAACGCCTTTCGGCGGCGTGGGCGATTTACAGGCCACCAGGGTTAACGCGATAGCGACGCCGGTGACAACAGGCCATAGCTTCATGAGAACTCCTTTCATTTACGCGGTTGGGGAAAGTGTAGTGCAAAGCCACTACACTTCACGCCAGCCGTCGTGATTCGTAGTATATTGAGAATATTCTTTGTTAACAGGTGGCCTCCATGCCTTACTCCATCGGCGAATTTGCCCGACTATGCGGGATAAATGCGACCACGCTTCGCGCCTGGCAGCGCCGCTACGGCCTGCTTAAGCCGCTGCGCACCGATGGTGGACACCGTCTGTACAGCGATGACGACGTCCAGCAGGCGCTGAAGATCCTCGACTGGGTGAAAAAAGGGGTGCCGGTCAGCCAGGTGAAACCCCTGCTGTCGCGCCCCGGCGCGCGGCGCACCAATAACTGGTTGACGCTGCAGGAGACCATGCTGCAGCGGCTGAAAGAGGGAAAAATCGAGTCCCTGCGCCAGCTGATCTACGATGCCGGGCGCGAATATCCGCGCCAGGAGCTGGTGACCGAGGTGCTGCGTCCGCTGCGCAGCCAGGTCTCCGCCAACGTACCGGCCATCATGACCCTGCGCGAAATCCTCGACGGCATCATCATCGCCTACACCTCGTTTTGCCTCGAAGGCGACAAGAAGGCGCCCGGGGATAACTTTCTGATCACCGGCTGGCACCTGACCGACGCCTGCGAAATCTGGCTTGAGGCGCTCAAACGTACCGGCCAGGGCCATCGCATCGACGTCCTGCCGGTGCCTCCCGCCGCCCTGGCGCCGGAGATTTTTCCCCAGCGCAACTGGCTGCTGGTCACCAGCGGCAAACTCTCCGCTGCCCGCCAGAGGCAGGTCGAACTCTGGCAGCAGCAGGTCGTCTCCCTCGAGGTGATCCCGCTCTAACCCCCTGTTTTCACTTACCTCCACGCTCTGTTCCGCCAGCACCCGGTGGCGCGGCGGGCTCACGCTTGCCCTTTGCGCCACCCGCGACTTTCACTCCTTAAAACACCAATCATAACAACATGATTTTTAACACAAATAAAATATATTTTTCTACAAACTTGGACAAATAATTTTATTTGTGTAAGTTTTAAGTATGCCATTACGCTACCGTATCTAGCCAGGATGTGATCCATGAGCACCTCGCCGTCCGTGATTCGTCGTTTCGTTGAGTACTACGCCGGGCTGGATGCACAGCCGCCCGCGGCGCTGGCCACGCTGTACCATCCGGACGCGACGCTGAGCGATCCTTTTGGTCAGCATCAGGGGCTGTTCGCCATTCAGCGCTACTTTACCCATCTGCTGGCCAACGTGGAGCAGTGCCGGTTCACCATCGACACGCCGCTTTGCGACGGCCAGCGGTTCGCCGTGACCTGGACCATGCACTGGTCGCATCCGCGCATTGCCGGCGGAGAAACCCTGGCCCTGCCGGGCTGCTCGGTGGTGGACATCGCCGGGGAGCAGGTTCTCCATCAGCGCGACTACTACGACGCCGGGGAGATGATCTACGAGCATCTTCCCCTGCTGGGCTGGGCGGTGCGCGGCGTGAAGCGGAGGGTGCGCTCATGATGACGGTGCTCATCACCGGCGCCAGCTCCGGGATCGGCGCCGGCCTGGCGAAATCCTTCGCGGCGGATGGCCATCTGGTCATCGCCTGCGGGCGCGATGCGTCGCGCCTGGCAGCGCTCCAGCAGCTCAGCCCCAACATCAGCGTACGCCTGTTCGATATGACAGACAGGGACGCCTGTCGCCAGGCGCTGACAGGCTGTTTTGCCGACCTGATCATTCTCTGCGCCGGGACCTGCGAATACCTCGACCACGGACAGGTGGATGCCGCCCTCGTGGAGCGGGTGATGGCCACCAACTTCCTCGGGCCGGTGAACTGCCTGGCGGCGCTGCAGACGCAGCTGGAGGCTGGCGATCGGGTGGTGCTGGTCAGCTCCATGGCGCACTGGCTGCCCTTCCCGCGCGCGGAAGCCTATGGCGCCTCCAAGGCGGCGCTGACCTGGTTTGCCAATAGCCTGCGTCTGGACTGGGAGCCGAAAGGGGTCGCCGTCACGGTGGTCTCTCCGGGCTTCGTCGACACCCCGCTGACGCGCAAAAACGACTTCGCCATGCCCGGCCGGGTGAGCGTGGATCGGGCGGTGGCGGCGATCCGCCACGGTCTGGCGAAGGGCAAAAACCACATCGCCTTCCCCACCGGTTTCAGCCTGGCCCTGCGGCTGCTGGCCAGTCTGCCATCGGGTATCCAGCGCCTGCTGTTGCGCAGGATGGTGCGCTCATGAACATCGCCATCATCGGCAGCGGCATCGCCGGGCTGACCTGCGCCTGGCGACTGGCCGGACACCATCAGGTAACGCTGTTCGAAGCGGGCGCCACGCCGGGCGGCCACACCGCCACCGTGGATGTCGCCACGCCGCAGGGCACCTGGGCCATCGATACCGGATTTATCGTCTACAACGATCGCACCTATCCGCGCTTTATGGGCCTGCTCAGCGAGCTGGGGATCGGCGGGCAAAAAACGCAGATGAGCTTCTCGGTCCACAACCCGACCAGCGGCCTGGAGTACAACGGCCACAGCCTGACCTCGCTCTTCGCCCAGCGGCGCAATCTGCTGAAGCCGGCCTTCTGGGGACTGCTGAGCGAGATCGTCCGCTTCAACCGCCTGGCGAAACTGGCGCTGACCGAGGCGCTGGATCCAGGCGCGACGCTGGAGAGCTTCCTCACCCGCCACCGCTTCAGCCCCTTCTTCGCCCGCCACTATATTCTGCCGATGGGGGCGGCCATCTGGTCGTCGTCGCTGCAGGAGATGCGCCGCTTCCCGCTGCCGCTGTTTTTGCGCTTCTTTGAAAACCACGGTCTGCTGGATATTCGCGATCGTCCGCAATGGTACGTGGTGCCCGGCGGTTCCCGGGAATACGTCCGCGCCCTGCTCGCCAGGCTCGGCGATCGCCTGGACCTGCGGCTCAACGCGCCGGTGCAGCAGGTGGAGCGCCACCCGGCGGGAGTTATCCTGCGGCTGGCGTCCGGGGAGGCGCATTTTGACCAGGTGATCTTCGCCTGCCACTCCGCGCAGGCGCTGGCGATGCTGGCGGCGCCCACCGACGCCGAGCGTGAGGTGCTGGGGGATATCGGCTGGCAGCGCAACGAGGTGGTGCTGCACAGCGATCCGCGCTGGCTGCCGGAGCGCCAGCGCGCCTGGGCCAGCTGGAACTATCGCCTGAGCGACGGGGATTTGGCCCGGGCCTGCGTCACCTACAACATGAATATTCTCCAGGGGCTGCCTGCGGGCGCCCCCCTGTTCTGCGTCACCCTGAACCCGGACGCGCCGGTGGACGATCGCTATGTCTGGCAGCGCTTCGTCTATGAGCATCCGCTGTTTAACCCGCAAAGCTGGTCGGCCCAGCTGCGGCGCGAAGAGATTAACGGCCAGCAGCGGAGCTGGTACTGCGGGGCCTACTGGTACAACGGCTTTCATGAGGACGGGGTGCGCAGCGCGCTCGACGTGGTACAGGGCATCGCCGCGGCGGAGGGCAAGTGATATGAACAGCTGCCTCTATCAGGGCGTCCTGCGCCACCGTCGCCTGCAGCCGAAGGCGCACCACTTCGTCTACCGCCTGTTTATGACCTGGCTCGACCTCGACGAACTGGACAGGCTGCCTGAGGCGGGCATCCGCCGCAACCGCCTGGCCGCCGCCGCCTGGTACGACGCCGATTATCCGCTGGGCGCGCCGCTGAAGGCCCAGGTGCTGAACCGGCTGGAGAGCCTGACCGGCTGCCGCCCGGCGGGACGCGTGATGCTCCTGACCCAGCTGCGCTACTTCGGCTTCCATTTTAATCCGGTCAACTTTTACTACTGCTATGACGAGGCCGACACCCTGCGCTGGGTGCTGGCCGAAGTGCGTAACACGCCGTGGAATGAGCGTCATTACTACGCGGTGGACGGCCAGCAGGCGCGCCCGCTGGAGAAAGCCTTTCACGTTTCGCCATTTAACCCGATGGACATGGTCTATCACTGGCGCTTCAACGCGCCCGGCAAAACGCTGCACATGCATATTGAAAACCATCAGGCCAGCAAGGTGTTCGACGCCACCCTGGCCCTGAGCCGCGTGCCGTTGACCCGCGCCAACCTGCGCGGGCTGCTGCTGCGTCTGCCGCTGATGACCCTGAAAACCGTCCTCGCGATCTACTGGCAGGCGCTGCGGCTGTGGCTGAAGCGCGTGCCGCTGTACAACCATCCTGTCAGCAGGAGTGAACGCTCATGACCGATCCCGTCTTTGCGCTTGAACCCGATGTGCCGCGCAACGTGCGGCTCGCGCGCTGGCTGCTCTTTCGTCTGCTGAGCGGCCTCCGCGAAGGCTCGCTCACCGTGCGCGAAGGGGCACAGACTTTTCATTTTGGCGACCCCGCCGCCGCGCTGCGCGCCGAGGCGCGGGTCTGCACGCCGGAGGTGTACTGGCGTCTGCTGACCGGCGGCAGCCTGGCGGCGGCCGAGGCCTGGATGGACGGCGACTGGGAGAGCCACCAGCTGACGGCGCTGCTGCAGATCCTCGCGCGCAACGGCAAGGTGCTGGGGCGTCTGGAGCGCGGCTTTCGTCTGCTGGGCAAGCCCGTCGC
The DNA here is from genome assembly GCF_018223925.1 of Klebsiella sp. 10. Classification (NCBI taxonomy): domain Bacteria; kingdom Pseudomonadati; phylum Pseudomonadota; class Gammaproteobacteria; order Enterobacterales; family Enterobacteriaceae; genus Klebsiella; species Klebsiella sp. 10. The sequence goes on along the minus strand of NZ_JAGRRB010000036.1, from coordinate 3,629 downwards.
CCGCCTGCGCCACTGGACCCGCCGCAACACCCGCGCCCAGGCGCGGGAGAACATCGCCGCCCATTACGACCTCGGCAACGAATTTTACGCCCACTTTCTGGATGAGGACCTGCTCTACTCCAGCGCGCTGTTTACCGATGACCAGCAGGATCTGACCCAGGCCCAGCGGGCCAAGATGGCGCGTCTGTGCGACCAGCTGGCGCTCAACCCCGGCGATCATCTGCTGGAGATTGGTACCGGCTGGGGAGCGCTGGCCGAGTACGCCGCCCGCCATTACGGCTGCCGGGTCACCACTACCACCCTTTCCCGGGAACAGCACCGCTGGGCTACCGAGCGCATGGCCCGCGCCGGGCTGCAGGATCGCGTCGAGGTGCTGCTCTGCGACTACCGCGATCTGCGCGGCGAGTACGACAAACTGGTGTCGGTGGAGATGATTGAGGCGGTGGGCCAGCGCTACCTGCCGGCCTTCTTCCGCACCTGCCAGGCGCGCCTGCGTCCGGGCGGCAGAATGGCCCTGCAGGCGATCACCATCCAGGATCAGCGCTATCGCGACTACAGCAAAAGCGTCGATTTTATCCAGCGCTACATCTTCCCCGGCGGCTTTTTGCCCAGCATCACCGCGATGAGCGAGCTGATGACCCGCCATACCGATTTTGTGGTGCGCAACCTGTTCGACATGGGCCCGGACTACGCCCGCACCCTGGCGCACTGGCGGCAGCGTTTTACCCACGCCTGGCAGGATATTGAAAAGCTCGGCTTTGATGAGCGCTTCCGCCGGATGTGGCTCTACTACTTCGGCTACTGCGAAGCCGGATTTAACGCCCGCACCATCAGCGTGGTGCAGCTCACCGCGGAGCGGGTATGACACGCCCGGCGCAGTACCTGCTGATGGCCCTCGCGTTCGATGTTTACTGGACGCTGGTGGTGATGTTGCGCGAGCGCGGTCTGCTGATCTGGCTGACGCTGGCCCTCTTCGCCTGGCTGCGGCTGCCGGCGGCCAGCCGTCCGCCCGCCCTGCTGTTGGCCGCGGCGGGCTGCGGCCTGGACGCCTGCTGGGCGCTGGCGGGGCTGATCGATTTTCGCGGCGACAGCCTGCTGCCCCTGTGGATGGTGGCCCTGTGGCTGATGTTCGCCGTCGTCTGGACCCGACTGACCCGCACCACGACGCTTCCCGGCTGGGTGCTGGCCGCGGCCGCCACCGTCGGCGGCCCGGTGGCCTACCTGCTCGGCGCGCGCCTCGGAGCCATGACCCTGCTGGTGCCGATGGCGCTTGCCGTGGCCGCCATGGCCTGCGGCTGGCTGGTGCTCATGCTGTTATTCCATCTGGGGATGGGGAGGCGAAAATGAGATTCGCGCTGTTACTGCTGTGGCTGACCACCCTTGCCCCGGCGGCACACGCCGCCGACTGGCTGACGTGGCGCCGCGTCGGCGAGGCGACCCTCACCTGGGGGCCGTTCACCGTCTATCACTCGCAGCTGCGCACACCCAATGGCCGGTATGACGGCCCGCAGCAGGATCGGGCGCTGATCATCACCTACCAGCGCGATATCGATCGCGAGGCGCTGGTGGAGGCCACCCGCGACCAGTGGCAGGCGCAGGGCATTCTGCAACAGGAGCCGCGCAGCGAAGCCTGGCTGCGCATGCTGCAGGGGATCTGGCCGGACGTCGCGCCGGGCAGCCAGCTGGCGTTCGTGGACAGCGGCAGCGAGGGACAGTTCTGGTACCGCGCCAGCGCCGCGCAGACCGCCTTTACCCCGCTCGGCCCGCGCCAGTCGGCGGCATTCAGCACCCGCTTTCTCGCCATCTGGCTCGATCCGCGCACCACTTATCCCGAACTGCGTCAGCAGTTGATCGGAGGTACACCATGAAACGCATTCTGACCCTTGGCCTGGCGCTGCTGATGCTGATCCTCGCCGGCTGCAGCACCGAGGTCACGGAGTACCGGCAGCAGCAGCCCGCCCTCGACATTTTCCACTATTTTCAGGGCCGAACCGAGGCGTGGGGGATGGTGCAGGATCGCAGCGGCAAGCAGCTGCGCCGCTTCCATGTAGCGATCGATGGCGACGTCGTCGGCGACACCCTGACGCTCCATGAGCGCTTTGTCTATGACGATGGCGAGAAGCAGCAGCGGGTGTGGCGCATTCGCCGCACCGGCGATAACCGTTATCAGGGCACCGCCGGGGACATCGAAGGCGTGGCCAGCGGCCAGGCGGCAGGCAATGCCTTTCACTGGCGCTACAGCATGAACGTCGAAGCCAGCGGCAGCCGGTGGCTGCTGCACTTTGACGACTGGATGTTCCTGCAGGATGGCAGCCATTTGTTTAACAAAACCGAGATGAAGAAATTCGGCATTACGGTCGCCACCGTGACCCTTTTCTTTACCCGAACCACAGCAGAAGAGAGGACAGCGCCATGAACACGCAACCTGTCATTGGGATCAGCGGATGTTTAACCGGCTCAGCCGTGCGATTCGACGGCGGGCATAAGCGTATGGGCTTTGTGATGGATGAGCTCGCGCAGTGGGTGGCGTTTAAACCCGTCTGCCCGGAGATGGCGATCGGCCTGCCCGTTCCCCGCCCGGCGCTCCGCCTGGTGCAGACCCCGGTCGGGGAGATCCGCATGCGCTTCAGCCACGCCCCGCACGAGGATGTGACGGAGAAGATGGCTGATTTCGCCAGCGCCCACCTCGCAACCCTGGGCGAGCTGTCGGGCTTTATCGTCTGCGCCAAATCGCCGAGCTGCGGAATGGAGCGCGTGCGGTTGTACGATGAAAAAGGCAATCGCGGGCGTAAGGAAGGCGTGGGGCTGTTTACCGGTGCCCTGATGGCGCGCTACCCGTGGCTGCCGGTGGAAGAGGATGGCCGGCTGCACGATCCGCTGCTGCGGGAGAATTTTGTCGAGCGCGTTTTCGCCCTGCATGAACTCAACGCCCTGCGCGCCCGCGGCCTGACGCGCCACAGCCTGCTGGCCTTTCACAGCCGCTACAAGCTGCAGCTGCTGGCTCACCACCAGGCAGGCTACCGGGAGATCGGCCCGTTCGTCGCCTCGCTGCATGAATGGGAGGATCTGGAGGCGTTCTTCGAGGTTTACCGCGAGAAGCTGATGGCGATCCTCAAGCAGCCCGCCTCGCGGAAAAACCACACCAACGTGCTGATGCATATTCAGGGTTATTTCCGCGACCAGCTAAACAGCCGCCAGCGCGGCGAGCTGCGGGAGGTGATCCTCAACTATCGCGCCGGGCTGCTGCCGATCCTCGCCCCGCTGACGCTGCTTAAGCACTATCTGGCCGAGTATCCGGATCGCTACCTGCAGGCGCAGAACTATTTTGACCCCTACCCGCAGGATCTGGCCCTGCGCCTGACGGTGAACTGAAGGGGGATGGGCCAGCTGCCCGGCGGCGCTGCGCTTGCGCGGGCCTGGGGGTGTGAGCCTGCGGGAAGGAACGTAGGCCGGATAAGGCATTTATGCCGCCATCCGGCACTACCGCAGGTATGGAGCCTGACCGCCCGGCGGCGCTGCGCTTGCCGGTCCTGGGGGGAGCCCGCAGGAAGGAACGTAGGCCGGATAAGGCATGTATGCCGCCATCCGGCATAAATGGAGCGCATCAGTTGTAGCCCGGCTAAGCGTAG
>NZ_JAGRRB010000035.1:0-1445 GCF_018223925.1 Klebsiella sp. 10 | reverse complement strand
TGGACTGACCCCATAAAGTTGGATGGTTCATATTAAGCGGCTCTCAGAGCCTGGGTTCGGTACTCTACCGGACTCAGGCCTTTTAATTTCAGGCTTATCCGCTCGTTGTTGTAGTAATGGATATAGTCCTCTACGGCTTTTCTTAGCGCACTGACACTCCTGAACTCCCTCAGATAAAAACACTCCGATTTCAGGGTCCCGAAGAAGTTTTCCATCACTGCATTATCCAGGCAGTTTCCTTTACGCGACATACTCTGCGTCATCCCATGCGCCTTTAAACGTTCCTGATAGCTCCTCATCCTGTAATGCCAGCCCTGATCCGAGTGCAGCAGCGGAGCATCTCCCGGTCTGAGCTTCGGGAACGCACCGTCCAGCATCGTATTCACCATCTCCATCACCGGCCTTTCCGACAGGCTGTAGGCGATAACCTCCCGGTTAAACAGATCGAGAACTGACGACAGGTAAAGCTTTTTTCCCTGTACCGGGAACTCTGTCACATCTGTTACCCATTTTTCGTTGGCTTTTGACGCACCGAAGTTCCGGCTCAGGATATTGGGCGCGGCCTCGCCCGTTCTCCCTTTCCAGGCACGATATTTTTTCGCCCTTATCACAGACCGGAGTGACAGTTCTGCCATCAGCCGCTGCACTGTTTTATGGTTTATCCGCAGCCCCTGTTTTCTCAGTGCGAGCGTGATCCTGCGGTAGCCATAACGACCTTTGTGATAGTGGTATATCTTCCTGATGTTCTCTTTAAGACCCGCATACCTGTCCCCTTGCTTCAGTGCATTCATATTGTAATACCACGTGCTACGGGACATACCGGCCGCCCGCAGAAGGTCCCGCAGAGCGTGTTCATGCCTTAGTTCACTGATTATCAGGGCTTTTTGCCATTTTTTTCGCTCTGAACCAAGGCTTTCAACTTTTTTAGATAGGCATTCTCTGCCCGCAGATAACGCAGTTCGGCCCTGAGCTCTTCGGGGGAGAGTTTTTCCAGCTCTTTATCTGTCAGTGGTGGGATATTTTTTGGCTTTGTCATTTGTCCGGGCCGTCCGCATTGCATGTTTAAAAGACCTTCCGCTCCGGCATCGTTGTACACGTCGAGCCAGCGCCGGACAAGTATTTCTGCGGAGAGATTAAACCGGGCAGCCGCTTCACGCATCGTCAGGCGGTCACTGATAACCGCCCGGACGACCACGAGTTTAAATTCATCGGAATAATGATTATTTTTTGCAGTCAGGCCTTCTGCACCGTGGAACTGCCATGCCCTGACCCAGCGACGGACAGATGTTCTTTCAATACCAAAAAGGTCGGCTGTACTCTGTTCTCCGTCTTTACCGGACAAATAATGATTAACCACAGCCAGTTTTGTTTCAGGGGAATACTTTGGTTTAGCCATAAAATTGCACCTTACTCAGTTGGGTGTCCAACTTTTGGGGTGCAGTCCA
>NZ_JAGRRB010000034.1:0-1761 GCF_018223925.1 Klebsiella sp. 10 | reverse complement strand
CTGCAGCTGGCCAAAGCTGACGTTCTGGCTGGACAACTGCGGAAGGATCACCGCGGAGGCGGCCGGACCATACTGGCGGATAGCGCCGACGGGTAGCCCGAGGAAGGCGCGAACGTGCAGGGCGAATTCCGAGAGATCCTGGGAGATAAGCGTCACCATCCCGGTGTCGTGTGGTCGCGGGGAGACTTCGCTGAAGATCACCTCGTCGCCGCATACGAACAGCTCCACGCCAAACAGACCATAACCTCCCAGCGCCAGCACCACCTTGCGGGCGATGGTCTGGGCACGCTCGAGGGCCAGGTCGCTCATCTGCTGCGGCTGCCAGGACTCGCGGTAGTCGCCGTCTTCCTGACGATGACCAACCGGAGCGCAGAAATGCACGCCATCGACGGCGCTGACGGTGAGCAGGGTGATTTCGAAATCGAAGTTCACCACCCCCTCGACGATCACCCGTCCGGCGCCAGCGCGGCCGCCCTGCTGCGCATAGCGCCAGGCTTCGCTGAGCTGGTCAGCCGAGCGGATAAAGCTCTGGCCTTTGCCGGAGGAGCTCATCACCGGTTTAACGATGCATGGCAAACCGATGTCGGTAACCGCCGCGCGGAAGCCTTCTTCGCTGTCGGCAAAACGATAGCGGGAGGTGGGAAGCTGCAGCTCTTCCGCCGCCAGGCGGCGAATGCCTTCGCGGTTCATGGTGAGCTTTGCCGCCCGCGCCGTGGGGACCACTTTCTGCCCGGCCTGTTCCAGTTCGACCAGGGTGTCGGTAGCGATAGCTTCGATCTCCGGCACGATGTAATCGGGTTTTTCCTGTTCAATCAGGGCGCGCAGGCTCTCGCCGTGCAGCATATTGATGACGTGGGCGCGGTGGGCGACCTGCATCGCCGGGGCATCGGGGTAGCGGTCTACGGCGATGGTTTCAATGCCCAGACGCTGACATTCAATAGCGACTTCTTTACCCAACTCGCCGGAACCTAACAGCATAACTTTGGTGGCTGCCGGGCGCAGCGCGGTGCCTAATACAGTCATAACTCTCATCCGCAGTAAAAAAAGATGGCAGCGATTATAAACGAAAACGTTTGCGTATGTCTTTACGCGCGTAACGCGCGTGAGTTGAGTCCGGGAGGGAAATTTGCTATACTGTATAAAAATACAGTGTTGAGAGGCTGCAGTATGGCGGTTGAAATTAAATATGTGGTGATCCGCGAAGGTGAGGAAAAAATGTCTTTTGCCAGCAAAAAAGAGGCCGACGCTTACGACAAAATGCTCGATCTGGCAGAGGTGCTGAATGACTGGCTGGTGGCATCCCCGCTGGAGATGGATGACGTCCAGCGCGATACCATGGCGATGTGGCTGGCGGAGCGTAAAGAAGCGCTGCAGCATATCCTGCGAGTTGGCCGACTGCCGGAGCAAGAGACGCCCGCACAGGACGCCTCCGCGCCGTCGGCAACCGCCGAGACTTCTCCGGCGGGTGATGACGCCGTGCCGGCGGCCAAAGCGCGCAAAGCCAAGGCAGCCTGAACGCTGGCGGTCAGTCACTGGTCGGTCGGCCCCGATGCTGCCGTCGCACGTACCTTTGCGCATCTTTAGCCATATCTAACATTTCCTGACATCGCGTCGTTTAGGCTGATAACAGTGTTTGTCACCTGAGAGGAAAACCATGGCTAACTGGCTACATCAACTGCAGTCGCTGCTCGGGCAGCAGGGTGCGTCACCGTCCGGCGAGTCGTCGAAAGGGAGCGGCCTGCTGCCCGAGCAGCGACTGCA
>NZ_JAGRRB010000033.1:1059-11552 GCF_018223925.1 Klebsiella sp. 10 | reverse complement strand
TTATGGGGTCAGTCCAGCAGCGCCACCGGGCAAGGACATCGGGCACGGCGGCAATACCTTGCCCGGCCTGTCGTTAATTTATTCACTCTCCTGGCTGGAATGGCCGCCCCCAAATGCGCCCGCTATTTTCTCTCCACCGTTATCATGGTCACGAACGGATGATACTGCCACGGCACGCTGCCGCCTTTGCGGTACATCTTCGACAGGGTGCCGTCGAGATAAAGCATCTGCCGCACGCCAAGCTTTGACTGCGCATAGCAGGCAAAATCGTAAAAGTTGGTCTCGCGATCGCTGAGCATAAACACCACCCGGCCCTGCTTATCGATACCAACCCCGTTGCGCAGCTTGCGCGAACTGGCGGAGGGCTTCAGTCGCCAGTTGATGGCGCCATTTTCAATCAGCATCGGGCCGGACTGCACCGCATAGCGGATGGCGGGAGAGGGTTTGTACGCCGGCAGCGGCACGATTTTCGCCCGGCCGTTTTCCACCAGGAATACGCCGCCGGGGCGGATAAAGAAGTTCCCGCCGCCGGCGGAGCGGTTGACCGGCGTCAGCCGTTTGCCGTCTTCGATATACAGCCCCAGCGGCGCGTAGGCCTTATCGTAAATGCCGCCGTTCATCGCCATCTGCACCCGGCCGTCGCCATCGATACCCGCCAGCAGCGAACGCAGGGAACCCCAGGCTTTGCCGTGCCGATCCTGCCAGTACATCGCAATGCGCTCTTTCTGCGCATCCACCCGATAGCTCTGCAGGGTCAGCGTCGGGTCGGTGAGGGTACAGGCGGCGCTGGCGACGGCGGCCAGGGGCAGCAGCGCCAGAGGGAGCAGGCAACGTAATAACATGGGCAGTCCTTTCTATAGTCTGCGCCGAGTATACCCGCCTCGCTGCCTTATGCCGCCCAAATCTCACAGTGTTTTTGCACCAGCCCGGAAAGCGAACCGCCGTTGGCGATAAAGTCGCGCATCTGCTGCGCCTCGCTGTGCGGCGATTTCGCCTGGCGAACCACCGCCTCCAGCGCTGCCGTCGCCTTCAGCTGATGGGCGAAAGGGGCCAGCCGGTCGGCGAGCTGCAGGATCTCCTGGCGGATGCTGCGCTGCTCCCCGCTGCGCACGTCGGTGAGGGTCCCGTCCAGCCCGTAGCGGCAGGCCTGATAGCGGTTAAAGGGGTACAGCAGATAATCATCAGGCTGGTGCTTAAAAGGACGCTCCGTCAACAGCCAGCAGGCCAGGGTCTGAATAAAGCCGGCGATGTGGATCGCCTGGGCAAGGGTCAAGGGGGTGTCCATCACCCGCACCTCGACGGTACCAAACTGCGGGCTGGGGCGAATATCCCAGTGCAGATCCTTCATGCTATCGATCATGCTGGTGTAGCTCAGCTGGCGGAACAGGCGACGAAACCCCTGCCAGTCGGCCACCCACGGCATCGGACCGTTGTCGGGATAGGAGGAGAAGCGGTTGAGGCGCGAACAGGCGAAACGGCTGTCGGTACTGTCAAACCACGGCGAGGCGGCGTTAAGGGCGATGAAGTGCGGTACAAAGCGCGACAGGCCATGCAGCAGATAGATGGCGTCGTCGCCGCTCTGGCAGCCGACGTGCACATGCTGGCCAAAGACCGTCGCCTGCTGCGCCAGATAGCCAAAATGCTCGACGGTTTTGACATAGCGCGGGTTATCGCTGATTTGCTGGCGCTGCCAGGCATGAAAGGGGTGGGAACCCCCGCCGCAGATCTGCAGATGATGGCGCAGCGCCGCGCGCTGGACCGCCTGCTGGATGGCGCTGAGCTGGATTTGCGCATGGCTGATGTCGCGGCACACCCCGGTGGCGATCTCCAGCATGCTCTCGGTGATGTCGTGTTTGGCTTCTCCCACGGTCAACTGATGCTGGACGTCGGCAATCAGCGTCGAGGCATCCTGGCTGAGGTCGTAACCCGGCGGGTTCACCACCTGCAGCTCCAGTTCGATACCGAGGGTAAAAGGATCGGAGCGGTGAAAATCGGCTAAAGGCATAGTCTCTCCCGGTCGATGTGTTCCCTGAAGTATATACCCGTCACACATTTACGTTGGCTTTGCTACGCAGCTTATCCATTCGCCTCGCGCCGCATCCCGCGATATTAGGCGACGCGTCAGGTCAATTGTTGCCCCCGTTCTCTTCGCCAACCCGCTGGCGGCCAAATTTGCGCGAGCCCACCACGCACAGCACCACGCCCAGCGTAACCGCCAGCATCAAGGGGCTGACGGTTTCGTGCAACAGCGCCGCCGACAGGCCAAGCCCGAAGAACGGCTGCAATAGCTGGAGCTGGCCGACGGCGGCGATCCCGCCCGCGGCCAGCCCTTTGTACCAGAAGATGAAACCGATCAGCATGCTGAACAGCGACACATAGCCGAGCGCCGCCCAGGAGGAGGCCGAGATGGCATGCCAGGACGCGGGCTGAACCAGCAGCGAGGCGGGGAGCATCAACGGCAGGGCTATCACCAGCGCCCAGCAGATCACCTGCCAGCCGCCGAGCTCCCGCGTCAGCTTTGCCCCTTCCGCATAGCCGAGGCCGCAGGCGATAACCGCCGCCAGCATCAGCAGATCGCCGCTGAGTGAGGCCGCCGCACTTTGCGTCAGGGCGAATCCCACCACCAGCAGGCTGCCCAGCAGCGAAAAGATCCAGAAAGCCCGCCGCGGGCGTTCGCCGCCGCGCAGTACGCCAAAGAGGGCGGTCATCAGCGGCAGCAGACCAATAAACACAATCGAATGCGCCGAGGTGATGCGCTGCAGGGCCAGCGCCGTGAGTAGCGGAAAGCCGAGCACCACCCCAGATGAGACGATGATCAGGGACACAAGCTGCGCCAGGCGCGGGCGTTTCTGGCGAAAGCCGACCAGCAGCGCGACGGCAAGCAGCCCGGCGATGGAGGCGCGCAGAAAGGTCAATAACAACGGATCCATATCCTGCACCGCCAGCCGCGTCGCGGGCAGCGACCCGCTGAAAATGATCACCCCCAGTAAACCATGAAGCCATCCGGACCAGGGGCCGGGCGCCGATTTATCCAGTGTTGAATCTACCACGTTAACCTCGCGTTATCTGATTGGGCTGCGCCCGCTTGAGCATCGTCAGCGGCGATGGTAATGTGGCCAATCTAATACAATCAAATTATTGTCATAGATACATTTCACGATGAAAGCCCGATATAAAGCCGTTGTCGACCGATATGCGCAGGCGATCCGCAGCGGGCAGTTGCCCGCCGGCAGCCGTCTGCCGACGCACCGTACCCTTGCCGCCGGGGAGCGCATCTCGCTGGCCACCGCCACGCGCGTCTACCGTGAACTGGAAGAGATGGGGTTGGTTAGCGGCGAAACCGGCCGCGGCACCTTCGTGCGCGACCTCTCGCTGCCGCCGGGGCATGGGGTCGATCAGCAGGTGGTGGCCGCCGATGTCGTGGATCTCAATTTCAACTACCCTTCGCTGCCGGAGCAGGGCGATGCGCTGCGCGAGGCGCTCAGGCAGCTGGCGATGGCGGGCGATATTGACTCGCATCTGCGCTATCAGCCTCACGCCGGGCGGCTTGCCGAGCGGGACATTATCGCCCGCCATTTGACCTGCCAGCACTTTGCGCCGGACGCGGAAAATGTCCTGATCGTCAACGGCGCACAGCACGGGCTGGCGGTGACCGTCATGGGGCTGTTACGTCCGGGGGATGTGGTGGCGGTGGATGCGCTGACCTATTCGGGCTTCAAGGTTCTGGCGGCGCTGTATCATCTGGAGCTGGCGGCGATCCCCTGTCGGCCGGAGGGACCGGATCTTCAGGCGCTTCAGACGCTGTGCCAGCAGCGGCGGGTGCGGGCGGTGTATACCATGCCGACGCTGCACAATCCGCTGGGCTGGGTGCTCAACACCGGTCAGCGGCAGGCGCTGGCCGATCTTGCGCGCCAGCACGATCTGCTGATTATTGAAGATGCCGCCTATGCCCGGCTGGTGAGCCGTCCGCCGCCGCCGGTGGTCAGCTATGCGCCGGAAAGAACGGTGTATGTCACCGGATTTTCAAAAAATATCGCCACCGGACTGCGCGTGGGGGTGGTGATTTCTCCGCCGCGCTATCGCCCGGAGATTGAGCGCGCCATCCGGGCCACGACGTGGAATACGCCGACGCTGATAAGTTCGCTGATCTGCGCCTGGATTGAAGATGGCACGGTGGCGCGCTTTGAAACGCAGAAACGCCAGGATGCGCGACAGCGGCAGCAGGTGGCCCGCGAGGTGCTTTGTGGGCTTCCCGTCGTCAGTCATCCCGATTCGTACTTCGTCTGGCTGCCGCTGGGTGAAGAGAGCCGGGCCGATCGGCTGGCGAATGCGCTGATGGAACGCCGCATTTCGGTATCGACCGCCGAGCCGTTCTGCGTCTCCGCCACGATCCCGCAGGCGCTGCGCATTGCGCTCGGATCGGTGCCTTTCGACAGCCTGCGCCCGGCGCTGCTCAGCGTGCGCGACGCCGTTGAGTATGAACAATACCGCTAACCCATCTGCTCCAGCTGGCCGCGCAGGACCTCCACCCCCTGGGCGATGGCGTCAGGGTTAATGGCGTGGAATCCCATGCGAAAATAGTTATCCGGCGGCGCGGCGTTAAGAAAATGGCGCGCCCCGGGCTCAATCAGCACGCCGGCGTGGGCGGCGCGCCAGGTGAGCTGCTGGGTGTTGATCTGCGCCGGGGTCTGCAGCCAGAAGGCGTTAGCATGTTCGCTCCCCGCCAGCGCGCGACACGACGGCAGATAGCGCTGCAGGGCGGCGTGCAGACGCTCCCAGCGCTGGGCGGAGTCATAGTGGTAGCGCCGCAGATGGGTCTCATAATGGCCCTGTGCAAGGAAGTGGGCCATCTGGTACTGAATGTTGGTCGGCGGATGGCGATAGACCAGCCGGCGCAGGGCGCGCGCCTCGTCGATCAGGTCCGGGTCGGCGACCATAAACCCCAACCGCAGCCCCGGTGACAGCGCTTTTGACAGGCTGCTGACATACACCACCCGGCCGCTGCGATCGCTGGCCTTCAGCGCCGGCAGCGGGTTGAGGGTAAAGTTACTCTCCGAGTCATAATCATCTTCAATAATGACCGCGTCATGGCGGGCGGCATGCTCCAGCAACTGGCGACGCCGCGCACTGCTCATGGTCACCCCGGTGGGCACCTGATGACCTGGAGTGACATAGTAGTAATCGCAGGGACGCTCATTAAGCACGATCCCCTCTTCATCCACCGGGTGCGGCACCACCTCGGCGTCGGCGAGCAGAAAGGTGTTGATGGCTTCGCGGAAGCAGGGGTTTTCGACGCCAATGCGGGTGGTGGAAGAGAGCAGCAGTCGGGTCAGCAGGTAGAGGGCATTTTGCGAGCCAAGGGTGATGAGAATTTCATCCGGCGCGGCGACAATGCCCCGCTTGGGCAGCACCCGGGTGCGGATCTGCTCGATCAGCATCGGCACATCCTGGTCAATATGGTCGATGACCCACGCCGGGTCGCGCACCCCGCCGTGCAGCCAGTTCGCCGCCGAGCGCCAGGTGGCCAGCGGGAATTGCCGGGTATCGGGCTGGCCGTAGATAAACGGGTAGCGGTAGTGCATCCAGCCCGCCGGTTTGAGGATCGACTCCTGCTGGCTGGGGGTCATCTGCAGCCGGTCGCCCCAGCGTGGTGCAGCCGCTTCGCGCTGCGGTGCACTCTCGACGGCGGCAGGCGAAGCTTCATGATAGTCGGGATGCAGGTAGTAACCGCTGCGTGGGCGGCTAATCAGGTAGCCCTCGTTGACCAGACTTTCGAACACCAGCGCGGTGGTGTTACGCGAGACGCGAAGCTGGCTGGCCAGCTGGCGACAGGAGGGCAGCGGGGTGTCGGCGGCGAAGATCCCGCTGAGAATGGCATTCACCAGCGTCTCTCGCACCTGTTCCTGCAAACCGCGGCCAGGCTGAAAATCAACGTGTAACAGGTGACGGATCATACGGGGCTCCTCTGGCAATAACGCATTGCGACCACCCGTTACACTCAGCAAATTCCATACCACCCTGCCGCCATCTGACACAGCGATGCGGCCCATCTGGCTCTATACGGAATTGAAAAACGCTCCCACATTAAAAACGTATTCAGCCGCCGTGGACCGGAACGTCCCCGGCCACTATTTTGCAGAAACCTTTTCGCGTTCTGGAATGAACCCGTCTGGCCAATCCATCAGGGGTGAAATAATGAAAAAATCATTGGCATCAATGTGTCTGAGCGCTGTATTAACGGTCGCTTTTTCTTATCACGCCGTCGCGGCCGATCTTCCGGAAATAGAAAAGTCCGGCACCCTGAAAGTGGCGACGGAAGATGATTATGCGCCGTTTAACTTTATGAATAATGGCCAGGCTGATGGCTTTAACAAAGATATGCTTGAGGAATTACGTAAGTACGCCAAATTCCATGTCGACCAGAGCATATTACCGTGGACCGGATTATTAGCGGCTGTCTCCACCGGGCAATACGATATGGCCTTAACCGGGGCGGTTATTACCGATGAGCGGCTGAAGGTCTTTGATTTCACCCCACCGTGGGCCTCCGCACAGCACTATTTCGTCAAACGCGCTGGCGATACCTCGCTAAATACCATTGCCGATCTCAGCGGCAAAAAAGTGGGGTTACAGGCCGGGAGCGCGCTGCTGGCGCGTTTGCCGGAGCTGAAGGCGATGCTGGAGAAGACCGGCGGCAAGCTGGGACCGGTGGTGGAGTATCCCTCCTATCCGGAAGCCTACGCCGACCTGGCGAACAAGCGACTGGATTACGTGATTAACGTGGTGATCTCGGTAAACGACCTGGCGAAAGCCAAACCGAAGGTCTTCGCCAAAGGGCTGGCCGTCTCCGGACCGGGGTATATGGCGTGGCCGATCCCGAAAAACTCGCCGCAGCTGCTGGCCTATATGACCAAGTTTATGAACCACATGAAGGAGACCGGCAAGCTCGCCGAGCTGCAGAAAAAATGGTTCGGCGAAACCTATGACAACCTGCCGACCGAGGCGATCACCAGCCCGGAACAGTTTCACAAACTCGCCGGACTGTAATATTCCGCGGCGGGCGACCGCCGCCTGTTGTTGAGAAGGAGGGCCTCATGGATGCAATTTCCTGGCAGTTATTAATCGAAGGCGCATGGACGACCCTCTGGATTTCGGCCATCGCTATCGCCTTCGGGGTGGTGGCTGGCCTGCTGATCGCCCTGGTACGGATGCTGCGCCTGCCGGTGATCGACCAGCTGCTGGTGGTCTATATCAGTCTGGCCCGCGCGACGCCGCTGGTGACGCTGGTGCTATTTCTGTTCCTTTCCTTGCCCACGATGGGCATTAACCTCGACAAGAACGTGGCCGCCATCGTGGCGCTGACGCTTAACACGTCGGCGTTTAACGCTGAGATCTGGCGCAATGCCTTCCGCACCTTTCCGCGCGAACAGCGGGAGGCGGCGGAGTCGGTAGGGATGCGCCGCTGGACCTACTTCCGCTACATCATGCTGCCGCAGATGTGGATCGAGAGCCTGCCGGCGCTGGTCAATGAGATGTCCTTTTTGATCAAAGGTAGCCCCGCGATCGCCGTGATTGGCGTGGTGGATCTCACCCGGGTCACCAACCGTATCTCCTCGGTCACCTACGAGCCGCTGTCGCCGATCCTCGCCGCCGGCCTGCTGTATGTGGCGATCATCGGCTGTTTGTTGAAGCTGCAGGGTATCGCGGAACGTAAAGCCAGGCGTCTGGCGCGCTAGGAACGGGAGGCATTATGAATCAGTGGGGCGTTATCTGGTCGGTTCGCGATAGCTTTATTGCCGGGTTATTCGCGACCCTCGAACTGTTTATTACCGCCGCCCTGGCGGCGCTGATTATCGGTATTGCGCTGTGTTATTTTAGCGAATATCAAAAGAAAGTGATTAACCGGATTATTATTGGTTTCGTCAGCCTGATGCGCGCGATCCCTTTTTTGATCCTCGCTTATCTTCTGTATTACGGACTGCCGCAGCTCGGTATTAGCATGGAGCCGTGGACCGCCGGTTTACTGGCCCTGATTATTTATCATGGCGCCTATTTCTTTGAAATATTGCGCAGCCAGCGGCGGGTATTTTCCGGCGGATATATTGAAGCGGCGATTGCTCAGGGCTTTTCTCGCTATGCCATTTTTCGGCGGATTATTTTACCCAATATCGTCTCTTCCGCCTTACCGCTGATCGGCAATCAGCTGATTATTTGCCTGAAGGACACCGCTTTCCTGAGCATTATTACCGTTCAGGAGATCACCGCCGCCGCCAACAGCGTCCAGGCGACCTATTTTATTCCGTTTAACGCCTTTATCGTCGCCATTGGGCTTTACTGGGCGATCAGCATTCTGCTGGAGCTGCTGATTAAGCGCCTGACCGCCTGGGGAGCCAAAAGAGGAATGAGCCATGCCTGAGTCTATTGCCGTAAGCGTCAAAAACGTCTCCAAACAGTTCGATAATGTGGAAGTCCTGCGGGATATTAACCTGACGGTGGAGAAGGGGACCGTGGTGAGTATTCTCGGCTCGTCCGGGTCGGGAAAATCCACCCTGCTGCGCTGTATGAACTGGCTGGAACAGCCGGACCGCGGTGAAATTCATATCGGCGGTCAGCGGCTGGGGATTGATGAACAGCGCGGCCGGGCGATGTCGCACCGCCAGCTGGCCAAAATCCGCGAGCGGGTGGGGATGGTCTTTCAGAGTTTTAACCTGTGGCCGCACCTGACCGTGCAGCAGAACGTCAGCGAGGCGCTGCTGCGCGTTAAGGGCATGAAACGAGACGAGGCGAAGGCCATGGCCATGCAGCAGCTGGAGAAAGTCGGCATGGCGCACAAAGCCGATGTCTACCCGATCACTCTCTCCGGCGGGCAGAAGCAGCGGGTGGCGATCGCCCGTTCGCTGGCGATGTCGCCGGAAGTTATCCTCTTCGATGAACCGACCTCGGCGCTGGATCCGGAGCTGGTTAATGAGGTGTTGGGGGTAATGAAAGCCCTTGCCGCCGAGGGCTACACCATGGTGGTGGTGACCCACGAGATGGATTTTGCCCGCCAGGTGTCCAATGAGGTGGTGTTTCTGGAGAAGGGACTGCTGATTGAGAAGGCGCCGCCGGAGAAGTTCTTCACTCAGCCTGACTCCGAACGCGTCAGGCAGTTTCTGCAAAGCAGCCGTTAGTCCGGCCTGCATCCCCTGCCGGTATCGCCGACAGGGGATGCGTCGGGTTTCGCTTAATCCCGGTCGATAGCGAACGGCTGCCACGCCTGACGCACCGGCATCACCTCCACCCGGTTAATGTTCATATGCGCCGGCAGCGTGGCGATATAAAACATCTGCTCGGCGATATCGCTCGCGCTCAGCGGCGTGGTGCCGCGATAGAGCTTATCCGATGCCGCCTGGTCGCCTTTGGTTCGCACCAGGGTAAATTCGGTCTCGGCAATCCCCGGCGCCAGATCGGTGACCCGCACGCCGGTGCCAAGCAGATCGCAGCGCAGGTTATAGCTGAACTGCTTCACAAACGCCTTGCTGGCGCCATACACATGGCTGCCGGGATAGGGCCACTGCCCGGCGATCGAGCCGATATTGATAATACTCGCCCCGGCGCCATGGCGGATCAGCGTCGGCAGCAGGGCGTGAGTGACTGTCACCAGACCGGTGACGTTGGTGTCGATCATCGTTTTCCAGTCCTCCAGCGCCACCTCCTGCGCCGGCAGCGGCGACAGCGCCAGCCCGGCGTTGTTGATCAGGGTGGTGATATCGGCGAAATCGGCGGGCAGCGACGCCACGGCGGCAGCCACCGCCTCGCTGTCACGAACGTCAAGCTCAATAATATGCACCGGCACCCTGGCGGCGAGTCTGTCCTGCAAGGCCTTCAGTCGCGGATAGCGGCGCCCGCTCAGCACCAGCGACCAGCCCGCGTCGGCAAACACCTGCGCTGCCGCTTCGCCAAAACCCGAGGTCGCCCCGGTGATAAACACTACGTTGCTCGTTGCCATCTCATTCTCCTGTGCGGTTGTCCCTTCACTATAAAAACGCCGGACGACAAGGCACAGGGCCAGACGACGGGCGGGGATGTGACACCGTGTCACATCGTTATGCGCGCACTGGCTCTATCCGATTTGCGCGGCCAAGGCCAATGATGAAGCCAACCACTACGACATGAGAGAGGGCAGGGTATGAAGCTGGCAATTCACAACGAGGTCGCGGTAAGCAATGACGAAGTTCGGCAATTAGATCGCGCCTATGTGTTTCATTCATGGTCGATGCAGGGCAATCTCAACCCGCTGGTCATCGCCGGGGCGCAAGGCTGCGAGCTATGGGATTATGAGGGGAACACCTGGCTCGATTTCAGCAGCCAGCTGGTGAACGTCAACATTGGCTATCAGCACCCCCGGGTACTGGCGGCCATGAAGGCGCAGCTGGAAACCCTGGTCACCATCGCGCCCGCCACCGCCAACCTTGCCCGCGGCGAAGCAGCGAAGCGCATCGTCGACCTGGCGC
>NZ_JAGRRB010000033.1:0-1035 GCF_018223925.1 Klebsiella sp. 10 | reverse complement strand
AGAGGAGTGCCAGCGCGCGCTGGCGCATCTGCGGCGGATCATTGAATGCGAGGGGCCGACGGCCATCGCGGCGATCCTGCTGGAGTCCATCCCCGGCACCGCCGGGATCCTCGTGCCGCCGGCAGGCTATATGCAGGGCGTGCGCGCCCTGGCCGACGAGTTTGGCATCGTGCTGATCCTCGATGAGGTGATGGCCGGCTTTGGCCGCACCGGCAGCTGGTTCGCCTTCGAGCAGGATGGCGTGGTGCCGGATCTGGTGACCTTTGCCAAGGGGGTTAACGCCGGCTACGTGCCGGCGGGCGGGGTGCTGATTAGCGAGCCGATTGCCCGCTACTTTGACGACCACTTCTTTGCCGGGGGGCTGACCTACTCCGGCCATCCGCTGGCGATGGCGGCGATTGTCGCCACCATCGACGCGATGAAAGAGGAGAAGGTGGTTGAGAACGCGGCCTCTATCGGCAACGAGGTGCTGCGCCCCGGTCTCGAGGCGCTGGCGGAGAAGCACGCCATTATCGGCGAGGTGCGCGGTCGCGGCCTGTTCCAGGCGCTGGAGCTGGTGAGCAGCCGTGAACAAAAAACGCCGCTGACCGCCGCTGACATGGTTGCGATCAAAGGGGCCCTGACCGAAGCCGGGCTGCTGGCCTTTGTGGTGGAGAACCGCATTCACGTGGTCCCGCCGTGCACCATTACTGCTGAGCAGGTGGCGCAGGGGCTGGCGATTTTTGATGCGGTCTTTGCTCGCTTTGCCAGCCTGGCGAAGTAGGGGAGGGGGCCGGATACTGTTGCCCGGCGGCGCGCTTGCACGGGCCTACGGGGTGTGAGCCTGTGAGTGGATCCTGTAGGCCGGGTAAGGCGCAGCCGCCACCCGGCGAAATCAAGGATACCGTGCCTGATATCTTGCCCGGCGGCGCTGCGCTTGCCGGGCCTACGGGGTGTGAGCCTGTGAATGGATCCTGTAGGCCGGGTAAGGCGCAGCCGCCACCCGGCAACACCACGGGTACCGTGCCTGATTATTGCCCGGCGGCGCTGCTGGAC
>NZ_JAGRRB010000032.1:0-22943 GCF_018223925.1 Klebsiella sp. 10 | reverse complement strand
CAGTCTAAAACCGCCAGGCGCGGGCTTTGCCGGAGGCGGCGCATACCGCGCCTTCTCCGGGCTACCCGCCCCGCCGCCGGCGAGCGACAACGCCTAAACTTCAATAAACTTCGGCGGATCAAAGGCGGTGATCGGCGGCAGCTCCTCTCGCCACGGGGCGATCTCCACCCAGCAGCTCTGGGCGCTACAGCCCTGTCCCAGGCGCGAACTGCCGCGATCCTCGGTTAATACGTTGGGATTACCGTGCTTATCGAGCGACCGTTCTTCCTTCGGATCCAGCGGGTCATACCAGGCGCCGGTGGACATCTGTACCACGCCGGGCAAAATCTGCTCGCTCAGGTGCACCCCCGCCAGAATCGCCCCGCGGTCGTTATAGACTTTCACCACGCTGCCTTCGCGGATATCCCTTCCCTGCGCATCGCTCGGATGCATCCACAGCGGCTCGCGTCCCTGAACTTTCGTCGCCCGGCTGACGCTGCCGTGGTCGTACTGACTGTGCAGGCGGGCGCGCGGCTGGCTGGAGAGCAGATGAAGCGGCCAGCGCGCCGCCTCCTGCCGCTGGCGGGCGGCCTCCTGTTCATCCCACCACGGATGGCCAGGGCATTCGCGATAGCCAAACCCGGCGACGGTGGCGGAAAAGAGTTCAATTTTGCCGGAGGGCGTGGAAAGCGGATAGCGCTGCGGATCGGCGCGAAAATCGGCGAGAAAAATTTGCGGCCGCTCCGGCGCGCTGTATTCCAGCACCCCTTGCTGCCAGAAGTCATCGAACGAGGGCAGCGCAATACCCTCCTCCTGCGCCCGCGGTCTTGACTCCTCATAGAGATGACGCAGCCACTGCCCGGCGTCCCGCCCTTCGCTGAACGCTTCCCCGAAGCCCAGCCGCCCGGCCAGATCGCAGAAAATAGCGTAATCGTCACGCGCCTCGCCCACCGGCGGGATCTGCGCGCTCATGGCGATCATAAACCCGTCGTGACCGCCGCTGCCGATATCCTCTCGCTCCAGCGAGGTGGTGGCCGGCAGAACGATATCGGAGAATTTGGCCTGCGCGGTCCAGTACTGCTCATGCACCACCACCGTCTCCGGGCGGCGCCAGGCCTCGCACAGTCGGTTGATGTCCTGATGATGATGAAACGCATTGCCTCCCGCCCAGTAGACTAAACGGATATCGGGATAGCGCCGCTGCTGACCGTCGAACTCATAGGTTTCTCCCGGGTGCAGCAGCATATCGGACAGCCGCGCCACCGGGATAACGCTGTCCACCGCATTCTCTCCGGCGGGTAAGCGCGGGCCGGAAAACGCTTTTCGCACCGCGCCCGCCAGGTTGGTGCAGGCGTAGCCAAACCCGAGGCCGCCGCCCGGGGTGCCGAGCTGTCCCAGCAGCGCGGTCAGGGCCACCGTCGCCCAGTAGGCCTGCTCCCCTTGACGGGCGCGCTGGATAGACCAGGAGATATTCACCATCGTCCGGTGGCGGGCCATCTCCCGCGCCAGGTCGGCGATGCGCTGGGCGTCCAGGCCGGTAATCGCCGCCGCCCACGCCGGGGTTTTCGCTACGCCATCGTGCTCGCCCAACAGATAAGCGCAGTAAGGGGCAAACCCGACGGTATGGCTGGCAACAAACGCCTGGTCGTAGAGAGACTCAGCGATCAGCACATAGCTCAGGGCCAGCAGCAGTGCGGTATCGGTACCCGGCTGAATGGCCAGCCACTCGGCGTCGGGCACCGCGCTGAGGTCATTGCGCACCGGACTGATATTGATAAACCGGGTGCCGTTGGCCTGCATCTTATCCAGCCAGTACTGGAGCATATGGTCATTGGCGCCGCCGCCGTTGACCTGGGCATTGCGCAGCGGCAGTCCGCCGATGGCGACAAACAGCTGACACTCCCGGGCCAGCTCGGAAAAATGGGTATGCTGCCGGTGCAGCGGGCTCAGCGGCCCGAGAATATGCGGCAGAATACGCTCGCCCGCGGCGCTGCTATAGGTATTGGTGCTGGCGGTGTACCCGCCAAAGCCCTTGAGAAACCGGTGCAGCTGGCTCTGCGCATGGTGAAAGCGTCCAGCGCTGGCCCAGCCGTAGGAGCCGCCGTAGATCGCCTCATTGCCGCAGCGCGCCTTGACCGAGCGCAGCTCGCGCGCCAGCAGGTCCAGGGCCACCTCCCAGCTGACTTCGACAAAGGGCTCTTTACCTCGCCCTTCTCGTGACGCCGGCCCGTGCTGGAGATAGCCGGCGCGCACCGCCGGACGGCGAATGCGCGTTTGGCTGGTCACCGCGTCGGGGAGCGACTGGCCGATGCGTGAGGGATTTTTATCCCAGGGCACCGGCTTAACCGCCACGATCTCGCCCTCACGGCTCTCCACCTGCCAGGTTCCCCAGTGCATCACCGTATAATTATGCTGTTTCTTCATAGCGCCCGCGTTCTTCTCAGCTTAAGGTTCATTACAATAAAGCGGGGAAATAGGGTAATAATCCTTACCCGGCCAGACATTGCTCTGCTAAAAAAAGCTTTAGCCCGCGCAATCTTCTTTTTTTCTCTGTAGACGCCGTATTTCCCATGCACTCACAATATTAAGAAAATTGTCTTTATCCGCTAAATAAACACGGAATAAGTCAAAAATAAAACCACAAAATAAAAAGGTCTATCCGCCATCATGAAATATTTTCAGGTTCCTCATGACAAAATAAACTTTTTCTCTGACGTTTCTGCGATATAACATTCCTGGCATAACTTAGACTTATTTTGTATTTGAGGTGGCGAGGTGCTTCTTGTCATGCTACCGGTCCGCAACCACCTTCATCACAGGATCATAATAACAATGTCGCAGAAAAGAAAATTATTGCCTGCCGCGCTGGGACTGCTTTCCCTTGCCTCGCTGAGCGTCGCTGCCGCAGACGCCCTCTCCTTACAGGGAAAAACCATTGGCGTTGCCGTGGTCGGCACTCAGCATTTCTGGGATCGCGAGGCCTTTAAAGGCGCGACAGAGGAGGTGGAGAAGCTGGGGGGCAAAGTCATTGGCGTCGATGGCGGCCGCGATAATCAGGTGCATGCCAATAACCACGATATTTTACTGTCACGCAAGGTGGACGCGGTAATTAGTATTCTCGGCGATAGCGCCGTCGAACCAAAATTTAAAGCATTGCGTGATGCCGGTATCCCGGTATTTACCGTAGATCATGTTTCTCAATATTCGGTCAACAATACTACTTCCGATAACTACACCTTAGGCTCAACCATCGGCCGCTACATGGCGGATGAATTAGGCGGCAAAGGCAACGTCGCCGTATTTAACGCCTTCTCCAGCGCGCTGCGTATTTGCGGAATTCGCTACGATCAGTGGAAATATGTCCTTAAGGATTATCCGGATATTCATATTATCCAGCCCGAGCTCGCGGAACAGTTCGCCAACTCGCCGGAAGACGCGCGCAAGAAAACCCTCGAATTACTCAGCCAGTATCCGAAAGGCAAACTGGACGCCATCCATGTCGCCTGCTGGGATCAACCGGCCATCGGCATCGTCCAGGCGCTGGAAGAGACCGGTCGCGATAAAGACGTGAAAGTGACGGCCATCGACGCCGGTCCGGAGACCCTGGAGATCATGGCGGAGCCCGGCAGCCCGTTCGTGGCTAACGTCGCGCAGCAGCCGCATCTGATCGGCCAGACCTCGGCTGACAACGTGGCCCGCTACTTTGCCGGCCAGAAACTACCGGTGCAAACCTTTATTCCGGTGGTTCCGGTGAAAGGTCCGCAGGAAGCGAAAGCGGTGTATAAACAGTTGGGATACGGCGAGCTGCAGTGATTAATCAACATCCTGGCGGGGAACGCCCCGCCGCTGGTCTGGTCATGGAGCAGATCGGTAAACGTTTTGCCAGCGTCACCGCGCTTAATGCGGTTACCCTGCGCCTCAATCAGGGGGAGATTCATGGCCTGATTGGCGAGAACGGCGCCGGTAAATCGACGCTGATCAAGATCCTCGCCGGTGTCTATCAGGCCGACAGTGGCAGCGCCACCCTCGACGGTCACCCGCTGCCCCTTGGCAATCCGGCAGCCATCGAAGCCGCCGGCATCCGCGTTATCCACCAGGAACTGAACCTGATCCCGCACTTTACCGTCGCGGAATCGGTGTTTCTGGGCCAGGAGTATCGCACCCGCTGGGGGGCGCTGGATCGCCGACGGATGAAGGCCGCTACGGCGCAATTTTTCCAGCAAAACTGGCAGCTGGCGATCGACCCCGAACGGCTGGTGCGCGACCTGAGCCTGGCCGAGCGCAAGCTGGTACAAATTGCCCGCGCGCTGATCGACGGCGCAGCGCGGCTGGTAGTGTTCGACGAACCCACCGCCCCCCTGGAGGCGCAGGAGGCCAGTCTGGTCTCCTCCGCCATCCTGCGCCTGCGCGACCAGGGCATTGCCATTCTGTATATTTCCCACTACCTCAATGAGATAGCCACCCTCTGCGACCGCGGCACCGTGCTGCGCAACGGGGAAGTGGTCGGTTACCCGGACCGCGACCTGCTGCAGAATACCGAGGCGCTGATCGCCATGATGGTCGGCCGGGAAATCGACCAGCTGTATACTCCGCGCCAGCGCCCGGCGGCAGACAATGGGGCCACCCCGCTGCTCTCGGTGCGCCAGCTGAGCGACGGGCGGCAGCTGCAGGATCTCTCTTTTGATATTCAGCCGGGCGAAATCGTCGGCGTCGCCGGCCTGCTGGGCGCCGGACGCGATGTGCTGGTCGACTTACTCTACGGCTTACGCCCGGCGGAACGCGGCACCATCCACCTCGAGGGCCGGCCGCGGCGCATTCGTACGCCAAAGCAGGCGATCCGCGCCGGCATGGCGCTGGTGCCGCGCGACCGCCGCCATCAGGGGCTGATCCTGCCCTTCACCACCGCCGACAATATTAATCTCGCCTCGCTGCCGGAGACCGCCACCTTTGGCTGGGAGCGGCGGGGTCTCGCCGAGCAGAAAGCGCGCGACTGGATAGAACAGCTGGCGATCCGCCCGGGACGCCCGGGGCTGCCGGTACGCTACATGAGCGGCGGTAATCAGCAAAAAGCGATCCTCGCCCGCTGGCTGGGGACCGATGCCCGGCTGTTTATTCTCGATGAACCCACCCTGGGGGTCGATATCGGCGCCCGCCGGGATATTTATCAACGTACGCGCCAGCTGGCCGATCAAGGACGGGCGGTGCTGGTCTCCTCCAGCGACGCCCCCGAACTGCTCGGACTATGCGACCGGATCCTGGTCCTCTGGCGCGGCGCGCTGGCGGCCAATCTGCCCACCCGCGGGCTAACGCTGGACGCTCTGCTGGTGGCGATCAACGGCGGACAGGAGCCTTCACCATGAGTACTGCTATCCAGCGTCGCGGCCGTCCGAGCCTGGCGACGCTGATTGAAAAATTTCCCCTGATCCTGTTTCTGGCGCTGCTGGTATGGCTGAGCGTACAGTCGCCCTACTTTCTCAGCTGGCAAAATATCAGCCTGATGCTGGTCCAGAGCGTTCCGCTGGCAATCCTTTGTTTCGGCCTGGTCTGCGTTATCGCCGTGGGCGGGGATGACGTGGTCTCCGGCGGCATCGACCTCTCCCTGCCGGCGACGGCGGTGCTCGGCGTCGCGCTGCTCAGCCTCGGGCTGGCCGAATGGCACACGCCGTATCTCCTGCTGCTGGCGCTGCTGGCGGCGGTTTGCCTGCTGTGCGGGGCGATCAACGGCTTGCTGGTGCTGGCGGCCGGCCTGCCGCCGCTGCTGGCCACCCTCTCGACCTCGGTGGCGTTTACCGGTCTGACAGATCTGTTGACCGGCCAGCGGCGCATCGCGGTCAGCGATCCGCTGATGGTCGCCTTTCGCGACAACAGCGTGCTGGGCCTGCCCTGGCCGCTGGTCTACCTGCTGGGGGTGTTTATCCTGTTCCAGTTCCTGCTCCACCACTCCCGCTTCGGCCAGCATGTGCAGGCGGTGGGCGGCAACCGCGATATGGCGCAGATGAGCGGCCTGAACGTGCGCCGCTTGACCCTGCTGGTCTGGCTGTTAGCGGGCATTGCCGCCGGGCTGGCTATTCTGCCGCTGCTCAGCCAGGGCTCCGGCAGCTCCAGCGGGACGGCCACGCCGCTGCTGCTGGAGACCGTGCTGGCGACCTTTATCGGCGCCGCCTTCTCGCGCCGTCGGGTGGTCACCATCTGGGGGGCGCTGCTGGGGGCAATCCTGGTCAACGCCCTCTCTAACGGGCTCGGCCTGCTGGGGGTCAATATCTTCTGGATGGGCGCCATTAAAGGCGGCCTGATCCTGGTGGTGCTGGCGGCCTCGGCGGTCAGACACAAAGGAGGCGAGGCATGAGTCAAATCACCCTGAAAACCTCTGCGTCGGCGGAACAGACGGCCAGCAGCCCGCTGGCCTGGCTGTCGCGGGCCGGATTTGGCGTCATCACCCTGCTGGCCATCGCCCTGTTTGGCTGGGCGAATCCGGTATTTTTAACCGTGGATAACTGGGCCAACCTGCTGCAGGGCAGCGCGATCCTGCTGATTGTGGCGATGGCGATGACCCTGATCGTCAGCGCCGGGGCGATTGATCTGTCGGTGGGCGTCGCGCTCGATTTCGGCGCCGCCTTCGCCCTCGTCGCCCTGAAAACCTGGCATCTGCCGTGGCAGGCCGCGGTGGGCTGCGCCCTGCTTGGCGGGGTGCTGATTGGCCTGCTCAATGCCTTTCTGATCCTCATCTGCCGGATCCGTCCTTTCCTCGCCACGCTCGGCACCTGGTTTATCGCCAGCAGCGCCGAGCGCATCTATACCGACGGCGGCGGCGCGATAGCCTATCGGCGGATGGCTCCGGAGTATCACGACCTGGCGGTGGGCAACCTTGGCGGGATCCCCACGCCGGTAGCGATCGTGCTAGCGCTGTGGCTGGCGGCCTGGCTGGTTACCGAGCGCACCCTGTGGGGCAAATATGTCCGCGCCATCGGTCAGAACAGCGAAGCGGCGCGTATCGCCGGGATCCGCGATCGCCTGACCATGCTCGGCGTGCTGGTGGCCGCCTCGGCGCTCTGCGCCGTCGGCGGGGTGATCCTCTCCGCCAACCTGCGGCAGTTTACCCCGCTGGCCGGGCAGTCTTACCTGATGGACGCCATTGCGGCAGTATTTATCGGCACTGCCTTTACCCGTCTGGGCCGGGTCAGCATCCTCGGCACCCTCGGCGGCGTGCTGTTCCTTGCCATTATTGATAACGGCCTGAACCTGATGGGGCTCAATTATCTGGTGAAGGACGCGCTGGTCGGCGTGATTCTGGTGGTGGCCCTCGCCCTATCCTTCTGGCAGGCGCGCCTGCGCCAAACGCATCGCTAAACGGGAGAACGATGGCAACCTTTGACGCCGTATTTGTCGGCCTGACTATTCTGGATATCGCCGGGCGCCCGGTGGTGGCGATCCCGCCGCGCGGCGGCGTCGCCTTTATTGAGCAAATTCGTCTCAACCCCGCCGGCACCGCCGCCGGGGCTAATATCAACGCCGCGAAGCTCGGGATCCGCACCGCAGCGGTGGCCTGCCTGGGCGAAGATGAAAAGGCCGACTTTATCCTCGCCAGCTATGCCCGGCTGGGCATCGACTGCTCGCTTATCCAGCGCACCGCGCTGAAGGAGACCTCGGCGACGATCCTGCCGATTCGCCCCAACGGCGAACGTCCGGCCCTGCACTGCCGGGGCGCGTCTGACGCCCTGTTTGTCAGTGAAGCGGAATTTGACGCCGTCCTTGACTGTCGTTTCCTGCATCACGGCGGGACCGGGCTGCTGGCGGCAATGGACCAGGGACAGAGCGCGCGGCTGTTGCAGGCGGCCAAAGCGCGCGGAGTCACCACCAGCTTTGACCTTATCGCCCCGAATGAAGAGACCCTCGAACTACTGCGGCCCCTGTTGCCGTCGGTGGATTATTTCATGCCTTCGCTGGAGGAAGCCGCCTTTCTCTCCGGAGAGACGCAGCCGGAGGCCATCGGCCGCTTCTTCCTGGCGCTCGGCGTGGGCACCTGCATTCTGAAAGACGGCGAGAACGGCTCCTGGCTTATCGGCCGCGATGGCGGGCCGCAGCATATTGCGCCGTGGCCGGTCGAGGCGGTGGATACCACCGGCTGCGGCGACAGCTACTGCGGCGGGTTTATTGCCGCACTGGCGCGCGGACTCAGCGTGAAAGCAGCGTGTGACGTCGCCTCGGCGGTGGCCGCGCTGGTGGCGACCGGGATGGGATCGGATGCCGGGGTAGTGGACTGGGAACAGACCCAGGCTTTTATGGCGGCCCATCGCCCCTGACGATGGACCCGCGCCGCTGCAGAACGCGGCGGCGCAAGCGGCTTAACGCCACTGGTACAGCAGCGGCTCCCCGGCGACATAGCGCTGAAGATCGGCGGCAATCATCGCCGTGTGTTTGGCGATACTCTCCCGGGTGGCTCCGGCGATATGCGGCGTGATAATCACGTTATCGAACTCGATGACAAAAGGATGATCGCGCCACAGCGGTTCGCGGTGATAGACATCCAGCGCCGCGCCGCCCAGCGGGCCGTGGCGCAGGGCATCAATCAGCGCTGCCTCGTCGACCACCGCCGCGCGAGAGGTATTGATCAGCAGCGCGCCTGGCTTCATGCTGTTTAACAGCGCGGCATTCACCAGCCCGTCGCTGTGCGGCCCGCTGCTCAGGTGCAGACTGACGATATCCGCCTCGCGGAACAGCGCCTCCAGGGTCGTTTTCTGTAGCCCTGGCTCATTGATATCCTCTGCGGCGACGAACGGATCCACCACCAACACCGCCATGCCGAACGCCCGGGCGATACGCGCCACCCGGCGGCCAATGTTGCCATACCCCACCAGCCCCAGCGTTTTATTGCTCAGTTCAGTGCCTTTAAACACTTCATAGGGGCTTTCCGGGCTCACGTCCCAGACCACATCCCGCCGCAGACCCTGCTGGGTGGCGGCGGCGGCATTGTCAGCCTGCGTGAATTCCCCCCGCTTCAGCGCCGCATGGGATTGCGGAATATGGCGCGCCAGGCTGAGCATCAGGCCAAGCGTCAGCTCCGCGGCGGCATCGGCATTGCGCCCCGGGGTGTAGAGCACCCGGATGCCGCGCGCCTGGGCGGCCTGGGTATCAATATTCACCGGATTCGCGCGGGTGCAGGCGATTACCTGCAGGCGCGGACAGGCGGCCATCACCGCGTCCGTCACCTCATCATAGCTGGTCACCAGCACCTCGGCGTCGTGGGCCAGCTCAATCAGCTGACCGGCGCTGAGTTTCGGTTTGCCCAGCGCCCACCCCTCCACCAGCAGCTCGCCCAGCTGGTGGAAGGCGCTAAGGTCGCCAGCATGCTCGGCGGTAAAAACGATTTTCATGGTTGTAGGTCCTGAGAAAGAGGTTGAAGGGCGGCCTGTCTGGCCTGCCATACCGGCAGCATCTGCTCGCGCAGCAGGCGGTAAACGGGATACAGCGCCGCGTAGCGGGCATGCGCCTGAGGGCGCGGCTGATAGCGGGTCTGCGCCAGCGGAGGCGTCTCGGCCAGCGCCGCGACGCTACGGGCCGCCAGGATCGCCGCGCCGCGCGCGCTCAGTTCGTTAAAGGCGCTGGAGACCACCGTGCGTCCGGTACAGTCGGCGATAATCTGCAGCCAGGTCGCCGAGGCTGCGCCGCCGCCGGTCAGATACAGCTCGCCGCCCTGCGGATAACCCTGCAGCGCATCGACAATGGCGAAGGCCAGGCCTTCAAACACCGCGCGCTGCAGTTCGG
The DNA here is from genome assembly GCF_018223925.1 of Klebsiella sp. 10. Classification (NCBI taxonomy): domain Bacteria; kingdom Pseudomonadati; phylum Pseudomonadota; class Gammaproteobacteria; order Enterobacterales; family Enterobacteriaceae; genus Klebsiella; species Klebsiella sp. 10. Next base: position 13,202 of record NZ_JAGRRB010000032.1, on the reverse strand, counting down.
CGCGGGTGGTGTGCGGGCTAATGCCGAAAAAGCCGGCCCGCGCGTCCGGGCTGTAAAACGGCGCACGTTCGCCATTGAGGTACGGCTGCCAGAAGACGCCGCCGCTGCCTGGCTCCACCGCCGCGATCGCCTGCTCCAGGCGCCCCAGATCGGCGTCCAGCGAAATATGCTGCTGCAGCCAGTCAATGTTTGGCGTACCGGCCTGCATCGGAAACAGGGAGATCACCTGTCCGGCTTCGGTATGGGTGACAAAGCGCGTCGCCTCGTTCACCGTCTGCGGGCCGCGGCAGACGATCCCGGTGCAGCAGGTGGTGCCGAGGATCGTGTAGATATCCCCTTCGTTGACCGCGCCGCAGCCCAGCGCGGCGCTACAGACATCCAGCGCCCCGGCGGCCACCGGCGTCGCGGCGGGCAGCCCGGTCAGCGCCGCCACCGCGTCGCTCAGCGTGCCGGCCGGGGCATCCGGGGCCAGCAGCGGGGGAAACAGCGGCAGCAGTTCGTTCAGCCCCATCTCGTTCATCACCACCGAGGACCAGCTGCCGGTCTGCTGATTGAGTAACGAGCTGCTGGCGTCCGTCAGCTCCAGCGCCGCCACGCCGGTCAGGCGAAAGCGGATCCAGTCCTTGGCGAAAAACAGATAGCGCGCGGCCGCCAGCCGCGCCGGCTGATACTGTTTCAGCCAGTACAGCTGCAGGCTGGTATTGCAGGGCTGCAGGTGGGTGCCGGTATCGGCGAAATAGCGGCGGTCGAAGCCGGGTCGGCGCAGCAGGTCGCTCATTAGCTCGTGGCTGCGGGTATCGCTCCACAGGATCCCCGGGCCCACCGGTTCGCCCTGCTCATCGCTGAGCCAGACCCCCTCCCCTTGCCCGGCGAGGCCGATAGCCCGCAGCCGCCCCGCCTGTAGCGCCGGATGGCGGGCAATCTGGCGCAGAATAGCCAGCACCGAATGCCACAGCTGGGTCATATCCTGTTCCGCGTAGCCATTGGCCGACAGGCGGGGTGAGGTATTTTCCGCGGCGCTGGCGCAGGCGGTGAAATGCTGATCAAACAGCACCGCTTTCACCCGCGAGGTGCCAATATCGATACCAAGATAAAAATCCATACCTGCTCCGGCTCAGGGCTCGTAGCGGCGGCGCATCAGCTCGCACTCGAACAGGAACTCCAGCCCCTCCAGTTGACGGCGGGCCTCCTGAATATCTTTCCCCCAGCAGGTCAGGCCGTGGCCGCGCAGCAGAAAGCCGTAGCGCAGCGGGCGGGTTTGCGCATAATCGGCAATCCGCGCCGCCAGGGCGTCAATATCCTGGTCATTATCGAAGATGGCGATCGGAACGGTATCGAGATGGCTATGCTGCCCGCTAAGGGTTTTCTGCATTTCATACCCCTGCAGCGCCAGCGTGTCGCTTTTTTCGATGCGCGACAGCACGGTGGCGTTGACGGTATGCACATGCAGCACCACGTTGGCTTCCGGGAACAGGCGATACACCAGGGTGTGCAGACCGGTCTCGGCCGACGGCTTCCGTCCGGAAGGTGCCTGGTTGGTGGCGATCTCAACCTGCAGAAAATCCTCGGTTGTCAGGCTGCCTTTGTCGCGGCCCGACTCGCTTAGCCAGCACCAGGTATCATCCTGACGCACCGACATATTGCCGCCGGTCGCCGGCGCCCAGCCTTTCGCGCCGATCCAATGACAGGTGGTGACCAGTTGCGCGAGTCTTTCTTGCCACATAGCAGTTCCTTAGGTTAGCGATGATTTATTTAGCCGTCTAAATGGCTATTTATCCGATACTAACACCGCTAACCGGAGGGGACAATATTTCAGGAAACACACACAAGACAAATGGTTATATCATAAAAGCATATTAAATAACCTTTATTCACAGTGATTTAACCAACCATTTTCAGTACACCACTATTCTCCACTACTCTCTGGCCAAAAACAGGCGGATCGTCCTGGCTAAAATTCTCCTCCGGTGCCAGGGATGCGCTCACCGCCCTCCTCTGCCCTGGACTGGTGCAAAACCTGGCAGGATGCACAGTAGAATGGCATTACCCCTCCGGGATCCTTCAATAACTGTGCATGTTGCACACCGCGCGCTATTCCCCGTGCCCGGTTTTTCCTGGCACATCTCTTGCTACTTCCGGCTATCACCGCCCATCTACCAGCCAGAGGTTCCAGGATGTCAAACAGCAATGATTTTCCCCTCGTCGAAGCGCCCGCCGCCGGACGCAAAGGCGTATTTTCCATCGCCATGGTGTTGTTCAGCTTTACCTTTTTCACCGGCACGATGTTCGCCGGCGGTAAACTCGGCGTCTCCTTTTCCATCGTCAATCTGCTGTGGATAGCCGTCATCGGCAACGCCTTGCTGGCCCTCTATGCCGCGTCGCTGGGCTGGATCGCCGCGCGCAGCGGCCTGAATACGGTGCTGATGGGCCGGTTCTGCTTCGGGGAGATTGGCAGCAAGCTGGCCGATTTTATTCTTGGCTTTGCCGAGCTGGGCTGGTACGCCTGGGGCACCGCCACGGTCGCTATCTCGTTGGTGAAGATCCTCGCTCTGCCCGAGGCGCTGACCCAGCCGTTGATGGTGCTGTTTGGTATTCTGTTCTGCGTCACCGCGCTGGTGGGCTACAAGGGACTGGACGCGCTGTCGCGCCTGTCGGTGCCATTGATGTTTGTGCTGCTGATGGTCTCCATGTATCTGGCGCTGCACCACGCCGGCGGCTGGCAGGCGATGACCCGTATTGCCCCGAGCGACACCATGAGCTGGTCGGCGGCCATCACCATGGTCTTCGGCACTTTCGCCAGCGGCGCCACCCAGGCGACAAACTGGACCCGGCTGGCCAACTCCAGCCGGACCGCCATTCTCGCCAGCATGGGCAGCTTCCTCATCGGCAACGGGCTGATGATCGTCGCCGGCGCCTGGTGCGCTATCGTCTATCAACAGGCCGATATCGTTGAAGTGCTGATCCTGCAGGGGCTGTCGGTGGCCGCGGTGATCATGCTCTGTCTCAACCTGCTGACCATCCAGGGCCCCACCATCTATAACGTCTCCGCCGCCGCCTGCCATCTGCTGCGCAGCGAACGTCGCCGGACGCTGACCCTCGCCGCCGCCGGGGTGGGCATTGTGCTGGCCATTGGCGGGATGTACGAAATGCTGATCCCCTTCCTCGTGCTGCTGGGCAGTATTATTCCGCCCATCGGCGGGGTGATCCTCGCCGACTACTGGTTCGCCCGCGGCGGGCGCTATCCCCTGCTGCAGAACGCCCGCCTGCCGCGTTTTAACTGGCTGGGACTCGGCGCCTACGCCGCCGGCGCGGTGGTGGCCTATCTTTCGCCGTGGATCGCGCCGCTGGTGGGGATCTCCGTTTCCGCGCTGGTCTATATCGCCCTGACTCTGCTAAGCAAACGCCAGCCTGCCGCCGTCGCGGAGCAGGAGCCATGAGCCTGACGGTCAGCGAACTGCTGGCCCTTGAGGGACTCTCCGCCCTGCGTCTGCGGGCGGGAAAGCAAGGGCTGCAGCGGGCCGTACGCTGGTACTATGTGGCGGAAAATGAACATATCGCCGAGTGGATCATGGGCGGCGAGCTGGTGTTTATCACCGGCATCAACCATCCCCGGGATGAAGCCAACCTGATCCAGTTGCTGATGGAGGGCAAACAGCGCGGCATCGCCGGGATGGTGATCCTCACCGGCGAGGCCTATATCCACGCCATTCCCGCCACGCTGATCGCCCTTGCCGACGAGCTGGGCATGCCGCTGATCGAGCAGCCCTACCTGCTGAAGATGGTGATTGTCACCGAGCGCATCGGCACCGCGCTGGTCCGCAGCGAAAACGTCCTGCAGTCGCAGCGCGACATTCTGATGCAGCTGGTCACCGGCGACTATCCGGACCTGCAGATGCTCCATCAGCGCGCCCTCCATCAGCAGCTCGATTTTACCCGTCCGCTGCGGCTGGCGGCGCTGCGTCTGGAGGGGCTGTCCCGCCTGTTTCGCCAGTTCCCGCCCGAGCAGGCCGAAGCCTGGCTGCTGCAGGCCCACCGCAGCGTACGTCAGCAGCTGCAGCAGCAGCTCAACCAGCAGGGCAATCCCTTCCCGCTGCTGGAGCGCAGCAATATGTTTCTTTTCCTGCTGCCGGATGAGGAGGGGGAAGGCTTTCAGCAGAAAAAATGGCTACAGCAGTGGCTGCAGGCGCTGGCGGACGGAGAGGAGAGTTTGTCGCTGCTCTGCGGCCTCTCCGCGCCGGTCAGGCAGTTGCAGGGCTACCCGCGGGCGCTGTCGCAGGCGCGCCAGGCGCTGGATCTGTGCGATACCCTGCGGCCAACCCAGCGCATCAGCGACTATCAGCAGCTGGGGTTTATCAAACTGCTGTCCGCGGTCAGCGACCCGGCGCTGCTCAACGATTTTATGCACGACACCCTCGGCTGCCTGATCGAGCCGGGCCGTAAAGCGCCGTGGCTGCTGCTGGAGACCCTCGAGACGCTGCTGCAGGAGAACGGCAACGTGGTGCGGGCCGCCGACCGGCTGGGTCTCCATCGCAACACGTTGCATCAGCGCATCCAGCGCATTGAAAAACTGACCGGCTACCCGGTCAGCCATCCTCAGTTTCATCTCAACGCCTCGGTCGCGCTGGTGATCTGGCGTTTATCGCAAAACCATTTACAGGACCCACCATGAAAATTATTAACGCTCGCCTGCGCCGCCAGGAGGCGCTGTTTACTCTTGACCTGCAGGACGGGATGATTCACCGCATCACCGCCCAGGCCGCGATGCAGACTGCCGACGCCGGGGATATCGACGCCCAGGGCCGGCTGGCGATCCCGCCCTTCGTCGAGCCGCATATCCATCTTGACGCCACCCTCACCGCGGGCGAGCCGGAGTGGAACCGCAGCGGCACCCTGTTTGAAGGCATCACCCGCTGGAGCCAGCGCAAAGCGAGCATTACCCCGGAGGACACCCGCCAGCGGGCGCTGAAAACCATCGGCATGCTGCGCGACTTCGGCGTCCAGCACGTCCGGACCCATGTGGATGTCACCGATCCGTCGCTGTCGGCCCTGAAGGCGCTGCTGGCGGTGAAACAAGAGGCCGCCGATCTCATCGATCTGCAGATTGTCGCCTTTCCGCAGGAGGGAATCGAATCGTATCCCAACGGCCGGGAGCTGATGACGCGCGCCATCGAGATGGGCGCCGACGTGGTGGGCGGCATTCCGCACTATGAGAACACCCGCGACAAAGGGGTCAGCTCGGTGATGTTTTTGATGGACCTCGCCCAGCGCTACGGCCGCCTGGTGGATGTCCACTGCGATGAAATCGACGATCCGCAGTCGCGTTTCCTCGAAGTGCTGGCGGAGGAGGCGCGGGTGCGCGGCATGGGGGCCCAGGTCACCGCCAGCCACACCTGCGCGATGGGCTCTTATGATAACGCCTACTGCTCAAAGCTGTTTCGCCTGCTGAAAGCCTCGGGCATCAACTTCATCTCCTGCCCGACCGAAAGCATTCATCTGCAGGGCCGGTTTGACAGCTGGCCGAAACGGCGCGGCGTCACCCGGGTGGCGGAGCTGGATCGCGCCGGCATCAACGTCTGCTTTGCCCAGGACTCGATTCAGGATCCGTGGTACCCGCTGGGGAACGGCAATATCCTGCGCATTCTGGATGCCGGGCTGCACATCTGCCATATGCTCGGCTATGACGATCTGCAGCGCTGTCTCGACTTCGTCACCGACAACAGCGCCCGGGCGCTGTGTCTGGGCGATAACTACGGCCTCGCCGAAGGCCGCCCGGCGAACCTGCTGATCCTCGATGCGGAAAACGACTACGAGGCCGTCCGCCGTCAGGCACGGGTGCTGACCTCCATTCGCCACGGCAAGGTGATTTTGCAGCGTGAGGTGGAGCACATCCGCTACCCGGCATAGGGCGCAAGGCGCTGCGCGACGACGCCTTTCTGTGATACCTTTTCAGGCAGTGTGCGTGACCGACGCCCGCCCGGGCGTCGGCATCCTGGAAAACAGACGGCGCGAAACGACGATGAGCGATAAAAAATGGATTAAGGCCGAGGACGTGGCCAGACTGGCCGGCGTCTCGCGCTCGGCGGTCTCCCGCACCTTCACCCCCGGCGCCTCGGTGTCGGAGAAGACCCGGCAGAAGGTGCTGAGCGCCGCGGAAGCCCTGGGCTATCAGGTGAATATCATCGCCCGGACGATGATCACCGGCAGCAGTAATTTTATCGGCATCGTCACCGCCGGTTTCGACAACCCGTTTCGCAGCAAACTGCTGGCGCCGCTGGTCCATCAGCTGGCGCTCAATGGCTTTATGCCGCTGCTGATGAACGCTGACGATCCGCAGCAGCTCGCCCCCTCGCTTAAACAACTGCTGAGCTATCACGTCGCCGGGGTGATCATCACCTCCGGCGCGCCGCCGCTGTCGCTGGCGGAAGAGTATCTGGCGCGCAAGATCCCCGTCACCCTGATCAACCGCCATGCGGACCTCGCCGGCTGCGACCGGGTGTGCAGCGATAACGCCCAGGGAGCGAAGCTGGTGGCGGATCTGTTCAGCCGCCGAGGCTGGCGGCAGGTTGGCTTTATTGGCGAAAATCGCGAGAACTTCAGCACCCGCCAGCGCTATGAGGCTTTTATCGCCCGGACGTCGGATATGGCGGTGAGCAGCCGCTTCTGCGACGGCGGCGGCTATCAGGCCGGCTACCAGGCTGCCAGAGAATTGGTTGCTGAAAACCCCGGGATGCAGGCGCTGTTTTGCGCCACCGATATGCTGGCGCTGGGCGCCCAGGACGGCCTGCGGGACGCCGCCGCCCCGCTGCCGGCCATCGTCGGCTTTGACGATATCCCGCAGGCGGACTGGCAGCCCTATCAGCTCACCACCGTTCAGCAGAATACCGCCCTGCTGGCCCACCACGCGGTGGATTTGTTAATGACGCGGATCGCCCGCTTCAGCCTGCCCTCGCGCCATCGCGAAGTGCCGGTGAAACTAATTATTCGTCATAGCGCCAAATGAAAAAATCATTTTATGCTGGAGCGATCACAGAATCTTCTGCGAAACCCGGCCACACTCATTCGGCCCTTCGGGGCTGTTTTTTTCACGCAAAATGCACACGTGTGCAAAATAGGGAGTCACTATGCAATCTCAGGAATCAGAAGCGCTACAGGCCCGCTACCGTCTGGCCTGCGAGCTGGCGAAAGCGGGGGCTGAGCTGGCGTTTGAATACTATCAACAGCGCGAGGCGTTGACCGTCGACCATAAGGGCGACGACCTGCAGGATGTGGTCAGCGTGGCCGATAAGCGGGTGGAGGCCTTTGTCAAACAGCGCATTCAGAGCGCGTTTCCGGAGGATGGTTTTCTCGGCGAAGAGAGCGGCGCTCGCCTGCCCGACGCGCGAGTGCTGTGGGTGGTCGACCCCATCGATGGCACCAGCTGTTTCCTCAACGGCCTGCACACCTGGTGCCTGTCGCTGGCGATCGTCGCCGACGGCGAACCGGTCATCGGCGTGGTCTACGACCCCAACCATCGCGAGCTGTTTCACGCCCTGCGGGGCCATGGCGCCTGGCTCAACGACGCTCCGATCCGTCCGCACCCCGCGACGACGGTCAAAGAGGGCGTGATGGGCGTCGGCACCTCGCATCGCGTCACCCCGGCGGACTTTCTGCCGTTTCTGCAGGCGCTGCTCAGCGACGGCGGCATGTTTATCCGCAACGGCTCCGGGGCGTTGATGAGCGCCTGGGCGGCGGCGGGCCGGTTGATTGGCTACTACGAGCCGCACATGAACCCGTGGGACGCCCTGCCGGGGCTGGTGCTGATGCGCGAAGCGGGCGGCGCCAGCAACGATTTTCTGGCGCAGGAGGGGATCCAGCGCGGCAATCCGCTGCTGCTGGCCAGCCAGACGCTCTACCCGCAGCTGAAAAAGATGATCCCACAACCATTACATTAACCCTTACGGGTCAGGCTATTTCTGATTATGTACTCTACACAGTAACGATAACTTCATTCACGGACGAACCACATCAATCAGTCAGGCCTCCGACCTGCGGAGAACCACCTATGTCTGGAATTATCGCTTTTTTCCGGGCGTCGCCGCCGAAAGCGGGCGCCGCGTTTGATGAACACCGTTTTCGCCGGGTGCGCTGGCAAACCTTTATCGCCATGACCCTGGCCTACGTCACCTTTTACGTCTGCCGGTTATCCTTCACCGTCGCCAAAAGCGCGCTGGTGGAGCTGGGGATCACCCCGACGGAGCTCGGCATGATCGGCTCTACCCTGTTCTTCAGCTACGCCATCGGCAAACTGGTCAATGGTTTTATCGCCGATCACGCCAACGTGGTGCGCTATATGAGCCTCGGTTTATTGCTCAGCGCCGGGATGAACCTGATGATGGGGATGACCACCAACGCCCTGCTGCTGGCCATCTTCTGGGGGATCAACGGCTGGGCGCAGTCGATGGGCGTCGGCCCCTGCGCGGTCTCGCTGGCGCGCTGGTACGGCGTTAAGGAGCGCGGCACCTTCTATGGCATCTGGTCGACGGCGCATAATATCGGCGAGGCGGTGACCTATATGGTGATCGCCGCGGTGATCGCCGGGTTTGGCTGGCAGATGGGCTACCTGTCCACCGCCGCGCTCGGCGCCGCCGGCGTGGTGCTGCTGGTGCTGTTCATGCACGATTCGCCGCAGAGCAGCGGCTTCCCGTCCATCAACGTCATCCGCGATGAACCGCAGGAAGAGGTCGAAGCCCGCGGCTCGGTGTTTAAAAACCAGCTGCTGGCGCTGCGTAACCCGGCGCTGTGGACCCTCGCCCTCGCCTCCGCCTTTATGTACATCGACCGCTACGCCGTCAACTCCTGGGGGATCTTCTTTCTGGAGCAGGATAAAGCTTATTCCACCCTGGAGGCGTCCGGGATTATCGGCGTCAACGCTATCGCCGGCATCGCCGGGACCATCATCGCCGGCATGCTCTCCGACCGCTTTTTCCCGCGCAACCGCAGCGTGATGGCCGGATTCATCAGCCTGCTGAACACCGCCGGCTTCGCCCTGATGCTCTGGTCGCCGCACAATTACTACACTGATATTCTGGCGATGATTATCTTCGGGGCCACCATTGGCGCTCTGACCTGCTTCCTTGGCGGGCTGATCGCCGTCGATATCTCTTCGCGCAAGGCCGCCGGGGCCGCGCTCGGCACCATCGGCATCGCCAGCTACGCCGGCGCCGGCCTGGGCGAGTTTCTCACCGGGATCATTATTGATAAAACGGCTATCCTTGAAAACGGCAAAACGCTGTATGATTTCAGCACGTTGACGCTGTTCTGGGTGGGTACCGGTCTGGGTTCCGCGCTACTCTGTTTTACCACTGCCGCCATCGTCGCCCGGCGCCATGCCGTCGAACGGCAGACCTCGTTCTCCTCATAACCGATTAACGAATAAGGAAGAAGATATGATGCCTGCAAGACATCAGGGGCTGTTACGCCTGTTTATCGCCTGCGCGCTGCCGCTGCTGGCGCTGCAATCTGCCGCCGCCGCGGACTGGCAGCTGGAGAAAGTGGTCGAGCTCAGCCGCCACGGTATTCGTCCGCCGACGGCCGGCAACCGGGAAGCCATCGAGGCCGCCACCGGCCGACCGTGGACCGAGTGGACCACCCATGACGGGGAGCTCACCGGCCATGGCTATGCCGCCGTGGTCAACAAAGGGCGTGCGGAAGGCCAGCATTACCGCCAGCTCGGCCTGCTGCAGGCCGGATGCCCGACGGCGGAGTCGATATACGTGCGCGCCAGCCCGCTGCAGCGTACGCGAGCGACCGCCCAGGCGCTGGTGGATGGCGCCTTCCCCGGCTGCGGCGTCGCTATCCATTATGTCAGCGGGGATGCCGATCCCCTGTTTCAGACCGACAAGTTCGCCGCCACGCAAACCGACCCCGCCCGCCAGCTGGCGGCGGTGAAAGAGAAGGCCGGGGATCTGGCGCAGCGTCGGCAGGCGCTGGCGCCGACCATCCAGCTATTGAAACAGGCGGTTTGTCAGGCCGATAAGCCCTGCCCGATCTTCGATACCCCGTGGCAGGTCGAGCAGAGCAAAAGTGGGAAGACCACCATTAGCGGACTGAGCGTGATGGCCAATATGGTGGAGACGCTGCGTCTCGGCTGGAGTGAAAACCTGCCTCTCAGCCAGCTGGCGTGGGGCAAGATCACCCAGGCCAGGCAGATCACCGCCCTGCTGCCGCTGTTAACGGAAAACTACGATCTGAGTAACGATGTATTGTATACCGCGCAAAAACGCGGGTCGGTGCTGCTCAACGCTATGCTCGATGGCGTCAAACCGGAGGCGAATCCGAACGTACGCTGGCTGCTGCTGGTGGCCCATGACACCAACATCGCCATGGTGCGCACGCTGATGAACTTTAGCTGGCAGCTGCCGGGCTACAGCCGGGGAAATATCCCGCCGGGCAGTAGCCTGGTGCTGGAGCGCTGGCGCAACGCGAAGAGCGGAGAACGCTATCTGCGGGTCTATTTCCAGGCGCAAGGCCTCGACGACCTGCGTCGTCTGCAGACGCCGGACGCGCAGCACCCGATGCTGCGTCAGGAGTGGCGTCAGCCGGGCTGCCGTCAGACCGACGTCGGTACGCTGTGTCCCTTCCAGGCGGCCATCACCGCGCTGGGTCAGCGTATCGACCGGTCATCCGCCCCGGCGGTAGCCATGGTCCTGCCGTAGCGGCGCGGTGTTTGTCCGGGCCCGGGAAAACCTTTTTTTCCAGGCCCGGCACGACGTCCGTTATCCGTTGTCCGGCGCAAACGCCCCGGCGGCGACCTGCGCCGGGGTGACCACCCCGCTGTCCAGCACCCAGCCGCTTATCAGCCCAGCAGGTGTGACGTCGAACGCCGGATTGTAAACGGCGGCCCCCGTCGGCGCCCACTGTACCGCGCCGAAGCTGCCCGCCACTCCGGTCACTTCCGCCGCCGCGCGCTGCTCAATGGGGATCGCCGCCCCGTTCGGGCAATGGCGGTCGAGGGTGGTCTGCGGGGCAGCGACGTAAAACGGGATCTGGTGATAATGGGCCAAAACCGCCAGAGAATAGGTGCCGATTTTATTCGCCACATCGCCGTTGGCGGCGATACGGTCGGCGCCGACCCACACCGCATCCACCTGCCCCTGCGCCATCAGGCTGGCGGCCATTGAATCGGCGATCAGCTGATAGGGCACGCCCAGCTCGCCCAGCTCCCAGGCGGTTAAACGACCGCCCTGCAGCAGCGGCCGGGTTTCATCAACCCATACGTTGGTCACTTTTCCCTGCCGGTGCGCCAGCGCGATAACGCCGAGGGCGGTCCCTACCCCGGCGGTCGCCAGGCCACCGGTGTTGCAGTGGGTCAGCAGTCGACTGCCGGGCTTCACCAGCGCACTGCCCGCCTCAGCGATGCGGTCGCACAGTTGTTTATCTTCTTCGACCAGACGCAAGGCTTCCGCTTCCAGCGCCTGCGGGTAATCCTCCCGGGCCAGCGCCTGCTTCATGCGATCCAGATTATTCATCAGGTTGACCGCCGTCGGCCGCGCCGCGCGCAGCGTCTCCAGCGCCTGCTGGAGTGCATCCCGGTTCAGGCCGCGCTGGGCCAGCAGAGCCAGCAGCAGGCTGGCTGACAGGCCAATCAGCGGCGCGCCGCGCACCCGCAGGGTATGAATATGGTCCACCAGCAGCGCAACGTTATCCGCCGCCAGCCAGCGTGTTTCCTGCGGCAAGGCCTGCTGGTCGAGAATAAAAAGCTGATTTTCACTCACCCGCAGGCTGGTGGTCTGTAATGTCTGCATGTCGTTAAATCCCTGTTGCGTTGTTGTATCACATTGTGTCAGGATGGAATCCAGAAGTATAGACGTCTGAACGGCTTAATCAGAATTCGAGGATCGAGGCAATGTCGCAATACCATACCTTCACCGCCCACGATGCCGTGGCTTACGCGCAACAGTTCGCCGGCATCGACAACCCATCTGAGCTGGTCAGCGCGCAGGAAGTGGGCGATGGCAACCTCAATCTGGTGTTTAAAGTGTTCGATCGTCAGGGCGTCAGCCGGGCGATCGTCAAACAGGCCCTGCCCTACGTGCGCTGCGTCGGCGAATCCTGGCCGCTGACCCTCGACCGCGCCCGTCTCGAAGCGCAGACCCTGGTCGCCCACTATCAGCACAGCCCGCAGCACACGGTAAAAATCCATCACTTTGATCCCGAGCTGGCGGTGATGGTGATGGAAGATCTTTCCGACCACCGCATCTGGCGCGGGGAGCTTATCGCTAACGTCTACTATCCCCAGGCGGCCCTCCAGCTTGGCGACTATCTGGCGCAGGTGTTGTTCCACACCAGCGATTTCTACCTCCATCCCCACGAGAAAAAGGCGCAGGTGGCGCAGTTTATTAACCCGGCGATGTGCGAGATCACCGAGGATCTGTTCTTTAACGACCCGTATCAGATCCACGAACGCAATAACTACCCGGCGGAGCTGGAGGCCGATGTCGCCGCCCTGCGCGACGACGCTCAGCTTAAGCTGGCGGTGGCGGCGCTGAAGCACCGTTTCTTTGCCCATGCGGAAGCGCTGCTGCACGGCGATATCCACAGCGGGTCGATCTTCGTTGCCGAAGGCAGCCTGAAGGCCATCGACGCCGAGTTCGGCTACTTCGGCCCCATTGGCTTCGATATCGGCACCGCCATCGGCAACCTGCTGCTGAACTACTGCGGCCTGCCGGGCCAGCTCGGCATTCGCGATGCCGCCGCCGCGCGCGAGCAGCGGCTGAACGACATCCACCAGCTGTGGACCACCTTTGCCGAGCGCTTCCAGGCGCTGGCGGCGGAGAAAACCCGCGACGCGGCGCTGGCTTACCCCGGCTACGCCTCCGCCTTTCTGAAAAAGGTGTGGGCGGACGCAGTCGGCTTCTGCGGCAGCGAACTTATCCGCCGCAGCGTCGGACTGTCGCACGTCGCGGATATCGACACTATCCAGGACGACGCCATGCGTCATGAGTGCCTGCGCCACGCCATTACCTTGGGCAGAGCGCTGATCGTGCTGGCCGAGCGTATCGACAGCGTCGACGAGCTGCTGGCGCGGGTACGCCAGTACAGCTGAGTGCGCCTGTTTCCCTCACCCCAACCCTCTCCCACAGGGAGAGGGAGCCCCCCCTAAAAAAGTGCCATTTTCTGGGATTGCCCGGCGGCGCTGCTGGACTGCACCCCAAAAGTTGGAC
>NZ_JAGRRB010000031.1:0-1041 GCF_018223925.1 Klebsiella sp. 10 | reverse complement strand
CGAATCACTGTCAGAATCGGAGTCACTGTCAGAGTCCGAATCGCTGTCCGAGTCAGAGTCGCTGTCAGAATCCGAATCGCTGTCGGAGTCAGAGTCGCTGTCAGAATCGGAGTCGCTGTCGGAATCTGCATCAGCATCCGACTCACCGATATCACTTCCTGCCACGATATTAATCGTCAGCGTAGCCGTCGCCGTATCACCATCCGCATCCACTATCGTGTAGGTAAAGATATCGGCCTGGCCAACAGCATCCGCATCGCCAGTCGCCTTGTAGGTATAGCTGCCGTCCGCATGGATCGTCAGCTGACCGTAAAGACCATTTATCACAACACCTGCAGCCGTCACATCAAGCGGCGTGGTCTGCACGCTGGAGGCGATTTTGCTTACCGTAATGCCATCACCGGTGTCTGCTACATCACCCCCTGCATCCGCAACCAGCACATTGCCGGCAATTGCCGTCGAGGTGTACTGCGTAGAATCCGTGATTGTCGCCTGGGCAACCGACAGGAGATTTGCTGACGCCAGTTCATCAACCACTGCGGCCAGACCGCCGGAAGCCTGCGGTGAAGAAACCACCACCGCGTAGTTCCCGGCCGGCAGGTCGCTGAAGGTCGCGCTGCCGGAGTAAACCAGATTGAGCAGCGCCAGAGACGGCGTCAGGCTCACGGCATCCGGAATAATCTGCACCACCTCACCGGTGTCGGTATTCACTATCGACAGATCGGCAGTAATGGATGAAGCGCCGCCCACCAGTTGCCCCACCAGTGCCAGTACTGACTGCAGACTCAGCAACGTTGAACCAGTGACCGCTATCGTCACATCCTCAGTTGTTCCTTCGCTAACCGAGAACTTCGTGGAGTTCGCCGCCAGCAGGGAGACATCCACCGTATTGAGTAAGGAGACACCAAGCAGCTGGCTTGCGGTTCCGGTCACGTTGTTAAGGTTGCCGTCTACGGTATCGATAGCCGCCGTATGGGTATCATTATTTGCCTGCGGTTCGGTATCCGAATCGGAGTCGGAGTCGCTGTCAGAATCCGAATC
>NZ_JAGRRB010000030.1:0-11755 GCF_018223925.1 Klebsiella sp. 10 | reverse complement strand
TTTTTTTTCGCATGTGGCACCCGCCGGGGGGATGAGAACCCCCGACCGGGGTTCGACAACTGGCGCAGCCAGTTGGACAGACTGCCAGCCTGCGAGCGGGCTGCCCCGACAAAAACGCCGGGAGCGTTTTTGAACAACGCCTGCGTTGGCCCCGCAGGGGCGAGGCCCAGGGATGGGCCGAGTAACGGCGAGCGAAGCGAGTCAATCCCCCCCTCACCGCCATATTTTAAGAAGAGCTCGTACGCATGTACGGGCTTTTTTTTCGCATGTGGCACCGCAGACATCCCCGGGGTCGGCAGCAATGCCTCTCCCGGGCTACCAGACCCTACCCGCCAGGTAGCCCGGCTAAGCGCAGCGCCGCCGGGAGGATGCCCAAAAACAACAAAGCCCGGGCTAGCCCGGGCCTTGCTCACAGTATGACGATTAATAATAGGCTTTCAGCGTCCGCTGGCAGAGAGCCGAGCGCACGCAGTCATCGGTGGTGAAACGCACGATGCCGATCATCTCGTCTTCCTCAAAACGCGCCAGCGCATCGCTCAGGCCAGATCTCACGCCAGAGGGCAAGTCGCACTGGGTGATATCGCCATTGACGATGACCGTCACGTTCTCCCCGAGGCGGGTTAAAAACATCTTCATTTGCGCTGCGGTCACGTTCTGGGCCTCGTCCAGAATCACCACCGCATTTTCAAAGGTACGTCCGCGCATATAGGCGAACGGCGCGATTTCCACCTTGCCGATTTCCGGACGCAGGCAGTACTGCATAAAGGAAGCCCCCAGCCTTTTCACCAGCACATCGTAAACCGGTCGGAAATAGGGAGCGAACTTCTCGGCGATATCTCCCGGTAAGAAGCCGAGATCTTCGTCGGCCTGCAGAACGGGACGGGTAACAATAATTCTGTCCACATCCTTATGGATCAGGGCTTCAGCTGCCTTCGCCGCACTGATCCAGGTCTTGCCGCATCCAGCTTCGCCGGTAGCGAAAATCAGCTGCTTATTGTCGATGGCATTCAAATAATGCGCCTGAGCCTCATTGCGCGCCTCAATTGGGGAAGTATCACGGCTGTCCCGCGCCATGCCAATTGCTTCTACGCCACTCATTTGCACAAGCGATGTGACCGATTCTTCTTCACGCTGCTTATGGCTGCGTGAATCCCGTCTCAGCACACGTTTTGCTTCACGACGAGCTTTGATCACTGCTTTTTGTCTTCCCATGGATAGCACCTTGCGTTGTTGGTTTACATCACACGCGTCAACATCGACGCGACTATGCGCACGAACGATTGAGGTTTGGCTTCCTTGTAAGCCATTGCTTGCCGGTAGAACTGACAACGAGTCGCGGCTACGCGCACCGCGTACCCTGCCAAGGTTGTAATAATGCGAAGCGGAGAGAGAAAGAGTAAGAAAATCGCTGCCGGAAGCGGGGCTTCCGTGCTGAAGAGTACGGTCTGAGGTTTTACGTTGTCCGGTACGGGACCTTACCATTCGCGATCTCCATAGTGAAACGTCACACTGCCGGGAACTACCGCGTATGTAATAAGTACATCAAAAAAGATTCTTAATGCAACTTATTTTTCACAATGACGCAACAAATAGTTCTTAAGCAAGTGTAGGAGACTATCGGTCATTTGTATTACAGAAATATAACACATGGCAGGAAATATAAGAAAAATGAGAAAAACAGCAGAAAACGCCCTGCCCATACGGGCAGGGTCGGTATCAGGCCTGCAGCAGCGACTCTCCCAGATAGTGTTTTTCATCCACTACGCCGGGTAAAACAAAGAAGTAGCCCCCGCCGATCGGTTTGACATACTCCTCCAGCGCCTCGCCGTTAAGCCGTTTCTGCACCGTCAGAAAACCCTTTTCCAGATCGTGCTGATAGCAAACGAATAACAGCCCCATATCCAGTTGTCCGGCGTTAGTAACCCCCAGCGAATAGCTGTAGCCGCGGCGCATCATCAGGCTGGACTGGGTTTCCGGCGTGCGGGGATTGGCCAGACGAATATGGCTATCCAGCGCAATGACTTCGCCGTTAGGATCTTTACTGTAATCCGGGGTATCGTGTTCGTTTTTCATCCCCAGCGGCGCACCGGTGTGCTTGTCGCGACCAAAGATCGTCTGCTGCTCCTTGAGCGGCGTCCGATCCCAGAACTCCACGTGAAACTGGATAATTCGCGCCGCCTGATAGCTGCCGCCCACGGTCCAGGCCGGCTCGTCCTGATCGGCTGTCACCCACACTACCTTATCCATCAACGCGCTGTCGTGGCTCGCCGGGTTAGCGGTGCCGTCCTTAAACCCCAACAGGTTGATAGGGGTCTCTTTGCCTTTGCTGCGCGCCGCGCTGTCGGAGATAAACCCTTCCCGTTTCCAGCGCACGCTGAGCAGATCCGGCGTATGTTTGATGACATCACGCAGGGCGTGGATCACCGTATCCTGAGTATTGGCGCAGATCTGCAGCAGCAGGTCGCCATGGCACAGCGCGGCATCCAGCGAATCGTTGGGGAAGCGGGTCATCGGCTGCAGCTTTTTCGGTGCTTTATCCGCCAGGCCAAAGCGCTCATCAAATAGCGAATGGCCGACCGAGACGGTGATGGTCAGATTATCTGGTGCAATCCACGGCCCCAGGATGCCGGAATCCATCGGCGGCAGCCGCGGATTCGGCGTGTCCGGCGCCGGGCCGCCCTGGGTTAAAAAGGCGATACGCTGGGTCAGCAGTCGAAACAGCCGCTCGAGGTCGGCTTTATCAGCCGCCAGCACATCGAAGGCCACCAGCATCATCGAAGTCTGCTGCGGCGTCAGAATGCCCGCCTGATGCCGGCCATAGAATGGCTGCTTTTCCTGGCGCGCGTCGGGTGTGAGCGTCCCCGGGGAACTTTCCGCTTTTGCCGCATGCGCTACCGGGCAGCCGCCGGTGATGGCCAGCGCGCCGCCAAGCGCGCCGATCCCTTTCAGTAAGCGACGACGTGACGGCTCGTTCACGTCGTGGGGTTTCTGCTGTGCCATCGACTTAGTCCAGCCCCAGGATCCCGCGCAGCTGAGCCAGATCTTCCGCCAGGGTGGTGATCGGCCCTTTCAGCGCATTACGGTCGGCGGTGGTCAGCTTATCGTAGGTCTCGAAGCCGTCTTTGGTGCGATATTTGCTGAGGATGCTGTCCACTTTCTTAAAGTTGGCGTCCACTTTCGCCAGCAGCGCGCTGTTCTCTTTTTGCAGCTGCGGGCGCAGCAGGTCGACAATTTTCTGCGCGCCGTCAATGTTGGCCTGGAAGTCCCACAGATCGGTATGGCTGTAGCGATCTTCTTCACCGCTGATCTTGCTGGCCGCGACTTCCTCAATTAATCCTGCCGCGCCGCCCACGACTTTTGACGGCGGGAACGCCAGCTCGCTGATACGCTTTTGCAGCTCCAGCACATCGCTGTTCAGCTGATCGGCATATTTTTCCATCCCTTTGACGCTGTTATCGCCAAACAGCGCTTTTTCCAGACGGTGGAAACCGGTAAATTTCGGATCTTCCGCTTTTTTCTCGAAGTCGTCTTCGCGGGCGTCGATGCTGCCGTCAAGGTCAGAGAACAACTCGGCAATGGGCTCGATGCGCTCGTAATGCTGACGCGTCGGGGCGTACAGCGCTTTCGCTTTTTCGATATCGCCGGCTTTCACCGCGTCGGTAAAGGCTTTGGTGCCGCTAACCAGCTGCGCGGTTTCCGCCGTCACATAGGCTTTATAGGCGGTGATCGCGTCGCCGAGGCTCAGCACCGCATCCGCTTTCGCCGCGTCTTTGGTGGCGGCGCCGGTGACGATCAGTTTGCCTTTCGGGTTGGTGAGCAGGCCACAGGTCATGTCATATTCGCCCGGCTGCAGGTTCGCGGTGAGCTTCTGAGTAAAGCCCGGAGCGATGTTTTCGCGCTCTTCCACCACCATCACCCCTTTCAGAATCTCCCACTCCAGCGCTTTCTGGCTGTGGTTCTGAATAATAAACTGGGTTTTACCCGCGTTAACGGTCACCCGCATCGGCTCGCACTGCTTGTCGTTGACGGTGACTTTGACCTGCGGGATATCCGCAGCCTGAGCACCAAATGCAGAGCTGAGCAGCGCGGCCACGGTCACCCGCAGCGCATTACGGCGAAAATGAATCATCATGATCATCCCTTTCGGTAAGTAGAGTGTCGCTTATAAGCTCGCAGCGCCCGGTCAGGCAGCCCGCGAGGCAGTGGTATTATTCCGCGGCGGCAGGGCAAACAGCACCAGCGCCGGGATCAGATAAAGCAGATAGACAGCCACTTCGCTGACGCTCGGCGTCTCCTGATAACCGAAGATCCCTTCCAGCAGCGTGCCGAACAGCGTATGCGTCGACAGCACGTTGCTCAGATCGAAGGCGGTATCCTGGAACAGGTTCCACAGGCCCGCCTCGTGGAAGGCGCGGATCGCCCCCGCGGCCAGGCCAGCGGCCACCAGCAGAATAAACAGGCTGGTCCATTTGAAGAACACGCCAAGGTTAAGGCGGATACCGCCCCAGTAGATCAGGAAGCCCAGCACGATAGCGGTGGCCAGACCCAGCAGCGCCCCCAGCGGCGGCCAGATGCCGACATCCTGCTGGAAGGCCGCCAGCAGAAAGAAGACCGACTCCAGCCCCTCACGGGCGACCGCGAAAAAGACCATCATCACCAGCGCCCAGCCGTGGTGATTACCGCGCTGCAGCGCCTTGTCCACGGCCTGCTCCAGCTGCTGCTTGACGTTGCGTGAGACATTGCGCATCCAGAAGACCATCCACGTCAGGATCACCACCGCAATGACCGCGACGATCCCTTCGAACAGCTCCTGTTCACGCTGAGGAAATTCACCGGTGGTTTCGTTGATAAAGATGCCTAAGCCAAGACACAGCGCCGCCGCGAGGATCACGCCAATCCACATCACGCCAATCCAGTTGCCGCGCTGGGTGCGTTTCAGATAGCTGGCGATCAGGCTGACAATCAGCGCCGCCTCCAGGCCTTCGCGTAACATAATGAGAAATGGGACAAACATGCCAATACCCTTAAATGTAAAGCACCGTCAACGAATGCAAAAACAGGTAATATTTATGATAGTGATTATCATTACAATGCTCAGAAACACAAGCGAAATGTGCAGAGAATGATGATCAGTTGTAAATAAATCGCTGACAAATAATGACTTATGAAAATATTCGCCTGTTATGAAGGGAAAGAATAAGCAAAGGATTTTTTACGCCAGATATTTACCCGCCGTAGCGGCTATGGCTAAATGGCGGCCTTATTGACTTGCGAAAAGAACAACATGACTGCATTTTTTCATTTCCTGCTGGCGCTGGCGGTGATCCTCGCCCTGGCCTGGCTTGTCAGCTACGACAGACAAAAAATTCGTATTCGTTATATTCTCCAGTTGATTATTATCGAAATAGCGCTCGCTTTCTTTTTCCTGCACGCCGAAAGCGGCCTGTGGCTGGTAAAAAATATTTCCGGCTTTTTTGCTTCGCTGTTAGGCTTTGCCGCCGAAGGGACCAATTTCGTCTTTGGCGGCATGAGCGAAAAAGGCTTAGCCTTTATTTTCCTGGGCGTCCTGTGTCCGATTGTGTTTATTTCCGCGCTGATTGGTATTCTCCAGCACTGGCGGATCCTGCCGATTTTTATTCGCGTGATTGGCACCCTGCTGTCGAAAGTAAACGGCATGGGTAAGCTGGAATCTTTCAACGCGGTCAGCTCGCTGATCCTCGGCCAGTCGGAGAACTTCATTGCCTACAAGGGCGTACTGGGCGACCTCTCCTCACGGCGACTGTTCACTATGGCGGCGACGGCCATGTCGACCGTATCGCTGTCGATTGTCGGCGCCTATATGACCATGCTGGACGCCAAATATGTCGTCGCAGCGCTGATCCTCAATATGTTCAGCACCTTTATCGTGCTGTCGGTAATTAACCCGACGCGGCCGGGCAGCGAGCAGGAAATAAAACTCGAGAAGCTGCATGAATCGCAGAGTTTCTTTGAAATGCTCGGGGAATATATTCTGGCCGGCTTTAAAGTGGCAATGATTATTCTGGCGATGCTGATCGGTTTTATCGCCCTGATCAGCGCCATTAACGCGCTGTTCGCCACCCTGTTTGGTCTCAGCTTCCAGCAGATTCTCGGCTACGTCTTTTATCCGCTGGCGTGGCTTATCGGCATCCCGCTGAGCGATGCGCTAAACGCCGGCAGCATCATGGCCACCAAACTGGTCGCTAACGAATTTGTGGCGATGATTGAGCTGCAAAAGATTGCCGCCAGCATGACCCCTCGCGGGCTCGGCATTCTCTCGGTATTCCTGGTGTCGTTTGCCAACTTTGCCTCGATCGGCATTATCGCCGGGGCGATCAAAGGCCTGAATGAACCGCAGGGCAATATCGTCTCCCGCTTCGGCCTGCGGCTAGTGTATAGCGCCACGCTGGTAAGCCTGCTTTCCGCCAGCTTCGCCGGGCTGGTGCTGTAAAACAAACGGCGGGGCTGCCCCCGCCGTTTACTCAGAACTGCACGCAGACCGGCTGGTCGACACGCATCACCGACTCCTGCGCGAAGCGTGATTTATAGCCCTGGCGCAGAGCCTCAATACCGGCCTCGCTCTGCGCGTCATGCCCATGGATCACCATCAGCGCCTTGCTCTGCTCCCGCACCACCTGACCATTCTGGCCAAGCCACTGGCCGTGGGCATCAAACACCGTCAGCCCGTCGCGAAAGCGCGGCGTGACGTCACGGTCGACAAACTGTTGCCACTCTTCAGCGGTGATGTCTTTCCCCGCCGGGCGGCTCAGACCGAAGTAAAGCGTGGTTTGCACCATGGACTTATCCGCCGGGCAGACGCCGGGCTTCGGCGCGCTGGTCGATGAACTTCCACCCGCCACGCAGCCGCTGAGTAACCCTGCCAGCACCAGCGCCATTGCACCCTGTCTGAACGTCATCTTTGCTATCCTCATTGTTATTAGTCAGGAAATATCAGCGGATTTTCAGATAATTAGCAAGGGTTATAATATTCCGGCACGGCACCAGGCAATAAAAAGCCCGCCAGCGGCGGGCTCGTGAGCATTAGATGATCTTACTCAGCCGTGGCGCGTACCGGCGGCGGCGTATGGTAGTGGGCATCCGCTTCGGCAAAGCGCTGCTGCATGCTGGCCGACGGCGCTTTATCCAGCAGGCTAAAGACCACAATCCCGATGCTGCCGAAGACAAAGCCCGGAATGATTTCATACAGGCCCAGCCAGCCAAACTGCTTCCAGACGATCACGGTCAGGGCGCCAATCACCATCCCGGCCAGCGCGCCGTTACGGGTCATGCGCGACCACATTACCGAGAACAGGACCACCGGGCCAAAGGCGGCGCCGAAGCCAGCCCAGGCGTAGCTCACCAGACCCAGCACGCGGTTTTCCGGATTGGCCGCCAGGGCAATGGCCACCAGGGCAACCACCAGCACCATCATACGGCCCACCCACACCAGCTCTTTCTGACCGGCGTTTTTACGCAGGAAGGCTTTATACAGGTCTTCGGTAATTGCGCTCGAGCAGACCAGCAGCTGACAGCTCAGGGTGGACATCACCGCCGCCAGAATCGCCGACAGCAGGATCCCGGCAATCCACGGGTTAAACAGGATTTGCGCCAGTTCGATAAACACGCGCTCGGCGTTCTGGTTAACCGCGCCCGCCAGGCTCGGGTTGTTATTGAAGTAGGCGATGCCAAAGAAGCCGACGGCCACCGCCCCGCCGAGGCAGAGGATCATCCAGGTCATACTAATGCGACGTGCGTGAACGATGCTGTGGTGCGAATCCGCCGCCATAAAGCGCGCCAGAATATGCGGCTGACCGAAATAACCCAGCCCCCAGCCCATCAGCGAGATAATCGCCACGAAGTTCAGCCCTTTCAGCATGTCGATATTTTCGATGCTCTTCTGCTTAATCACTTCCAGCGAATCGCCAAAGCCGCCGACGGAAATAATCACGATCACCGGGGTGAGGATCAGCGCAAAAATCATCAGGCTGGCCTGCACGGTATCGGTCCAGCTAACCGCGAGGAAGCCGCCGACGAAGGTATAGATAATCGTCGCCGCCGCCCCGGCCCACAGTGCGGTTTCATAACTCATGCCGAAGGTGCTTTCAAACAGACGCGCCCCCGCGACAATTCCTGAAGCGCAATAGATGGTAAAGAACAGCAGAATAACCAGCGCCGAAATAATTCTCAGCACCCGGCTTTTATCTTCAAAACGGCCGGTAAAATAATCGGGCAGCGTCAGGGCGTTATTATTCACCTCGGTATGCACGCGCAGGCGACCGGCCACCAGCTTCCAGTTAATCCACGCCCCCAGCGTTAAGCCAATGGCGATCCAGCTTTCGGAAATCCCGGAGAGAAAAATCGCCCCTGGCAGGCCCATCAGCAGCCAGCCGCTCATATCCGACGCCCCTGCGGAAAGCGCGGTCACAAATGGCCCCAGACTCCTTCCCCCGAGAATATAATCATCGAAGTTTTTGGTCGAACGCCAGGCAATAAACCCTATCAATACCATACCAAAAATATAAACAATAAATGTCACCAGCATCGGTGTGCTAATAGCCATGCAAAGTCTCCAGAATTTTTATCGACAGCGTCCAACTTCGTCGTTTTTTTCCACTACCGGAACGGGGTAATGGCGCATTGTTTAATTGGGCGACCGTATCCTGACGGAAGCTTCGGTTTTTCACAAACGATTTAACACAGCATTTACACGAAAAACCGACGGCGCAAAACGTCAATTTGTTAGAGGTTGCACTCTCTCACGTTTTTAAAGGTTGCACCAAACAAAAGTGTTAACTCACGCATACAAATACCCTATGAGCCCGGGGTTAAATTTCTGCTATTTTAGGGGTTATTTTTAACAAATTAGCCATTTCACGGCTTCCGTCACAAGCCACAATTAACAAGGTTGCACAAAGTTGCAACATAGTGGATATTTCCATGCAACCGCATAAGCCTAACGATAAATGACAGGAGTTTTGAGCATGGGCACCACCACCATGGGTGTTAAGCTTGACGACGCAACCCGCGAGCGCATTAAATCCGCCGCGAGCCGTATTGACCGCACGCCGCACTGGCTGATTAAGCAGGCCATCTTTAATTATCTGGAAAAACTGGAGAACGACGAGACGCTGCCTGAGCTGCCGGCCCTGCTCTCCGGGGCCGCCAACGAAAGCGATGACGCCAGCGAACCAACGGAAGAGCCCTATCAGCCATTCCTCGAATTCGCCGAGCAGATCCTGCCGCAGTCGGTGAGCCGCGCGGCGATCACCGCCGCCTGGCGACGTCCGGAAACCGACGCGGTACCGATGCTGCTGGAGCAGGCCCGTCTGCCGCAGCCGCTGGGCGAACAGGCGCACAAGCTGGCGTATCAGCTGGCGGAAAAACTGCGCAACCAGAAAACCGCCAGCGGCCGCGCCGGCATGGTGCAGAGCCTGCTGCAGGAGTTCTCCCTCTCTTCACAGGAAGGGGTGGCGCTGATGTGCCTGGCGGAAGCCCTGCTGCGTATTCCGGATAAAGCCACCCGCGATGCGCTGATCCGCGACAAAATCAGCAACGGCAACTGGCAGTCGCACATCGGCCGCAGCCCGTCGCTGTTCGTCAACGCCGCCACCTGGGGGCTGCTGTTCACCGGAAAACTGGTGTCGACCCATAACGAGACCAGCCTCTCCCGCTCCCTGAACCGCATCATCGGCAAGAGCGGCGAACCGCTGATCCGCAAAGGCGTGGATATGGCGATGCGCCTGATGGGCGAGCAGTTCGTCACCGGGGAAACCATCGCCGAAGCGCTGGCCAACGCCCGCAAGCTGGAAGAAAAAGGGTTCCGCTACTCCTACGATATGCTCGGCGAAGCCGCCCTGACCGCCGCTGACGCCCAGGCCTATATGGTTTCTTATCAGCAGGCGATCCATGCCATCGGCAAAGCCTCCAACGGCCGCGGCATTTATGAAGGTCCGGGTATCTCCATTAAGCTCTCCGCGCTGCACCCGCGCTACAGCCGCGCGCAGTATGACCGGGTGATGGAAGAGCTTTACCCGCGGCTGAAATCGCTGACCCTGCTGGCGCGCCAGTATGACATCGGCATCAATATTGACGCCGAAGAGGCAGACCGTCTGGAGATCTCCCTCGACCTGCTGGAAAAACTGTGCTTCGAGCCGGAACTGGCCGGCTGGAACGGGATTGGCTTCGTGATTCAGGCCTACCAGAAGCGCTGTCCGTTTGTCATTGATTACCTGATTGACCTCGCCACCCGCAGCCGCCGTCGCCTGATGATCCGTCTGGTGAAAGGCGCCTACTGGGATAGCGAAATTAAACGCGCGCAGATGGAAGGTCTCGAAGGCTATCCGGTATACACCCGCAAGGTTTACACCGACGTCTCCTACCTCGCCTGCGCGAAGAAGCTGCTGGCGGTGCCGAACCTGATTTACCCGCAGTTTGCCACCCATAACGCCCATACTCTGGCGGCTATCTACCAGCTGGCAGGCCAGAACTACTACCCGGGCCAGTATGAGTTCCAGTGCCTGCACGGCATGGGCGAACCGCTTTACGAGCAGGTGGTGGGCAAGGTCGCCGACGGCAAACTGAATCGGCCGTGCCGCATCTACGCCCCGGTGGGCACCCACGAGACGCTGCTGGCGTATCTGGTGCGTCGTCTGCTGGAGAACGGCGCCAATACCTCTTTCGTCAACCGTATCGCGGACAATACCCTGCCGCTGGACGAGCTGGTGGCCGACCCGGTCAGCGCGGTAGAAAAACTGGCGCAGCAGGAAGGCCAGGCCGGCCTGCCGCATCCGAAAATCCCGCTGCCGCGCGATCTCTACGGCAGCGGCCGGAGCAACTCCGCCGGTCTCGATCTGGCGAACGAGCACCGTCTGGCCTCCCTCTCCTCTTCCCTGCTCAACAGCGCGCTGCATAAATGGCAGGCATTGCCGATGCTGGAGCAGCCGGTGGCCGAAGGCGAGATGCAGCCGGTGGTTAACCCGGCAGAGCCGAAAGATATCGTCGGCTACGTCCGCGAAGCCAGCGACGCTGAAGTGCAGCAGGCGCTGACCAGCGCTATCAACAATGCGCCGATCTGGTTCGCCACTCCGCCGCAGGAGCGCGCCGCCATTCTTGAGCGCGCCGCGGTGCTGATGGAAAGCCAAATGCCGACCCTGATGGGGATCCTGGTGCGCGAGGCGGGTAAAACCTTCAGCAACGCCATCGCTGAAGTGCGCGAAGCCGTTGACTTCCTGCACTATTACGCCGGCCAGGTGCGCGACGATTTCGATAATGAAACTCACCGCCCGCTGGGTCCGGTGGTCTGTATCAGCCCGTGGAACTTCCCGCTGGCGATCTTCACCGGCCAGATTGCCGCCGCGCTGGCGGCCGGCAACAGCGTGCTGGCGAAACCTGCCGAGCAGACGCCGCTTATCGCCGCCCAGGGCGTGGCGATTCTACTGGAAGCCGGCGTGCCGCCGGGCGTTATTCAACTGCTGCCGGGTCGCGGGGAGACCGTGGGCGCCGCGCTAACCTCCGATGAGCGCGTACGCGGCGTGATGTTCACCGGCTCCACCGAAGTGGCCACCCTGCTGCAGCGCAATATCGCCAGCCGCCTCGATCCCCAGGGCCGCCCGACGCCGCTGATCGCCGAAACCGGCGGGATGAACGCGATGATCGTCGATTCGTCGGCGCTCACCGAGCAGGTAGTGATCGACGTGCTGGCTTCCGCGTTCGACAGCGCTGGCCAGCGCTGCTCCGC
>NZ_JAGRRB010000029.1:0-46130 GCF_018223925.1 Klebsiella sp. 10 | reverse complement strand
CGGGACCGGGGAGAACGCCGGTCCGCTGCCCGCCGACTACAGCCTGGCGACGATGGCCGGGGAGCTGTTCAGCGCTCTGCAAGCGGCGGGGATCGCCCGCTTCGCGCTGGTGGGCCACGCCCTGGGGGCGCTGATTGGCCTGCAGCTGGCGCTCGATCGCCCCGAGGCGGTGAGCGCCCTCCCTGGCGCTGGTCAACGGCTGGCTGTCGCTGTCGCCGCATACCCGCCGCTGCTTCCAGGTGCGCGAGCGTCTGCTGCATGCCGGCGGCGCACAGGCGTGGGTCGAAGCGCAGCCGCTATTTCTCTACCCGGCGGAATGGATGGCCGCGCGCCTGCCGCGCCTCGAAGCGGAAGATGCGCTTGCCATCAGCCATTTTCAGGGCAAAGAGAATCTGCTGAAGCGGCTACAGGCCCTGAAGCAGGCTGATTTTTCACGCCGTGCGGCGGCCATCGCCTGCCCGACGCTGATTATCAGCGCCGCTGACGACCTGCTGGTCCCCGCCTCCTGCTCCCGCGTGCTGCAGACGGCGATCCCCGGCAGCCAGCTCGTGGAAATGCCGTGGGGCGGCCATGCCTGTAACGTCACCGACGCCGATACCTTTAATACCATTTTACGCGACGGGCTGTCCGCTATGCTGCCGGTCGCCAGGGAGACCCGATGAACGACGCAATAAACCACACGGCCTGCGAGACGCTGTTTACCCAGGCCCGGACCCACAACGGCTGGCTGGATAAGCCAGTGAGCGATGCGCAGCTGCAGGCCGTCTGGGACCTGATGAAAATGGGGCCGACTTCTGCCAACTGTTCGCCAGCGCGCATCGTGTTCGTGCGCAGCGCGGAAGGCAAAGAGAAACTTCGCCCGACGCTCTCCAGCGGCAATCTGCAGAAAACCATGCAGGCGCCGGTGACCGCCATCGTGGCGTGGGATAGCGCCTTCTACGACCGGCTGCCGACCCTGTTTCCCCACGGTGACGCCCGCAGCTGGTTTACCTCCAGCCCGCAGCTGGCGGAAGAGACCGCGTTTCGCAACAGCTCCCTGCAGGCGGCGTATCTGATTTTTGCCTGCCGGGCGCTGGGCCTCGACACCGGGCCAATGTCCGGTTTTGACCGGGAAAAAGTCGACGCGGCATTTTTTGCCGACAACGGCTGGAAAAGCAACCTGCTGGTGAACATCGGCTATGGCGACCCCGGCAAGCTGTACGGCCGCCTGCCGCGCCTGTCCTTTGATGAAGCCTGCCTGCTGGCATAAGGAGTTTACGATGGAGTTAACGGACAAAGCGAGTTTCCGTGACGCCATGGCCCACGTCGGCGCCGCGGTTAACATTATTACCACCGATGGCCCGGCGGGCCGGGCGGGATTCACCGCCAGCGCGGTCTGCAGCGTTACCGACACGCCGCCGACCCTGCTGGTCTGCCTGAACCGCTCGGCTTCGGTGTGGCCGGTGTTCAGCGAACACCACACGCTATGCGTCAATACCCTGGCGGCCGGACAGGAGACCCTGTCGACGCTGTTTGGCGGTAAAACGGCAATGGACGAGCGTTTTGCCGCCGCCGACTGGCAGACCGGCGCCACCGGCTGTCCGCGGCTGGAGGCGGCTCTGGTCAGCTTTGACTGCCGCATCGACCAGCGCGTCAGCGTCGGGACGCACGACATTCTGTTTTGTCACGTCGTGGCCATTACCCGTCACCCGGAGCCCCGGGGACTGATGTGGTTTGACCGCGGCTATCACACGCTTATGCGACCCGCTTGTTAACCTTTAACCCGGGATATCATCATGGCACTCTTCGATTTTCCTCGCTGGAAGCTGACCTCTCCTGCCGCCGAATCCGGCGTTGTCGCCCCCGATGAACGCTTGTCGGCCGGGCAAACGCTGGTGATGGGCGTGCAGCACGCCGTTGCGATGTTCGGCGCGACGGTGCTGATGCCGTTGTTGATGGGGCTCGACCCGAACCTGTCTATTCTGATGTCGGGCGTCGGCACCCTGCTGTTCTTTGTCGTCACCGGCGGACGGGTGCCGAGCTATCTCGGCTCCAGCGCCGCTTTTGTCGGGGTGGTGATCGCCATTACCGGCTTTAACGGCCAGGGGCTGAACCCTCATCTGAGCGTCGCCCTTGGCGGGATCATCGCCTGCGGGCTGGTCTACACCCTGATTGGTCTGGTGGTGATGAAGATCGGCACCCGCTGGATCGAGCGCCTGATGCCGCCGGTGGTGACCGGCGCGGTGGTGATGGCTATCGGCCTGAACCTGGCGCCGATTGCCGTGCGCAGCGTCTCCGCCAGCGCCTTCGACAGCTGGATGGCGGTGTTAACTGTGCTCTGCATCGGCATAGTGGCGGTATTTACCCGCGGGATGCTGCAGCGACTGCTGATCCTGGTCGGCCTGATCGTCGCCTGCGCGCTGTACGCCCTGCTGGCTAACGGCCTGGGCCTTGGCAAACCGCTGGACTTCTCCCCCCTCGCCCAGGCGGCGTGGTTCGGGCTGCCGCACTTTACCACCCCATCCTTTAACGGCCAGGCGATGATGTTGATTGCGCCGGTCGCGGTGATCCTGGTGGCCGAGAACCTCGGGCACCTGAAGGCCGTCGCCGGGATGACCGGGCGCAATATGGACCCGTACATGGGGCGCGCCTTCGTCGGCGACGGGCTGGCGACCATGCTCTCCGGTTCGGTGGGCGGCAGCGGGGTCACCACCTATGCGGAGAACATCGGCGTCATGGCGGTGACCAAGGTCTACTCAACGCTGGTGTTTGTCGCCGCGGCGCTGATTGCCATGCTGTTGGGTTTCTCGCCGAAGTTCGGCGCATTAATCCACACCATTCCCGGGCCGGTAATCGGCGGCGCCTCGATCGTGGTCTTTGGCTTAATTGCCGTCGCCGGGGCGCGGATCTGGGTGCAAAACCGGGTGGATCTGAGTCAAAACAGCAATTTGATCATGGTGTCGGTGACCCTGGTGCTGGGCGCCGGCGATTTCGCGCTGTCGCTGGGCGGCTTTACGCTGGGCGGGATTGGCACGGCCACCTTCGGGGCGATCCTGCTGCACGCGCTGCTTCATCGCGGGACGCGCGAGGCGAAGGAGGCCAGGGTAACGCCGGTGTAAGCCACATTAGCGCGGCGTTGGCGCAGGGAGCGGTGTGGGCCTGGGTGGTGTGATCCTGTAGGCCGGATAAGGCATTTATGCCGCCATCCGGCACCACCACGGGCACGGAACCTGACCGCCCGGCGGCGCTGCGCTGGCACGGGCCTGGAGACTGCCACGGCCTTCCGGGAATGTCTCAGCGATTTTGAGGCCGTCAGCACCGGCAGTTTCAGCAACAATGGTGAATAAATTAACGACAGGTCGTACGAACGTAGGCCGGGTAAGGCGCAGCCGCCACCCGGCATAAAAGCGACGCCGTGCCTGATGCCATCGCCCGGCGGCGCTGCGCTGGCACGGGCCTGGAGACAATCAGAGCCGGACGAGTACCAGCCAGGATAAGCGCCGCTGTCGGGTCAGAAGGAAAATATTATGGCTCGCGGCGATCGGCCAGGTCAGCGAGCGGCTGCGCATCGTCGTTTGTGGAAACCTGCGGCGGCGACTTGCGCTTCCACTTCAGCTCGCTCACCAGCACTCCCGCGAGGATCAAAACGCAGCCGAGCAGGGCCAGCAGCGGCAGACGCTCACCGGCCAGCCGGCCAAAAATACCGGCCCATACCGGTTCACCGGTATAAATAAGGGTGGCCCGCGTCGGCGAGACGCTGCGCTGCGCCCAGTTCATGGTCACCTGAATGATCGCGCTGAAAATCCCCAGCCCCAGCGCGACGCCGAGCAGGGCCGGCGTCAACGACGGCACCGATTCACCCGCCGGCTTCATGGCGGCGAAAGCCACCAGCGACGCGGTCGCCAGCTGCACCACCGTCACCCGGCGGACATCGACTTTTCCGGCCCAGGCGCTGATAAGGATAATCTCCGCCGCGATCGCCACCGCGCTTGCCAGAGTGATCATCTCCCCCACGCCAAGCGCCAGCAGATTATTTTCCGGCCCGGCCAGCAGAATTAAACCAATAAAGGCCAGCACAATCCCCACGCAGGACATCACCCCCGGCATACGTCCCAGACACAGCCACTGCAGCAGCGGCACCAGCGGTACATACATCGCGGTGATAAAGGCAGATTTACTGCTGGAGATGGTCTGTAGTCCCCAGGTCTGCAGGCCATACCCCAGCGCAATCGCCACGCCAATCGCTACCCCGGCCTTCACTTCCAGCCACGTCAGACCGCGCAGAGTGCGCAGCGAAAGCAGGCCCACCGCCAGCGCGGCGGTCGCAAAACGCAAACCGACAAAAAACAGCGGCCCGCTAAGGCTCACCGCGTACTGTACGGCAAGGAACGTCCCTCCCCAGAACATGGTGATCATGATAAGGAGCGCTTCCTGGCGGCTAACGGAGAATTTTAACGAAGACATAAGACAGCCATGACGATTAACGGGCGACCAGTGTGCAATCCGCCCGGCGGGAGCGCAACCACCGACAGATAAAAAAACCGCCGGCAGATGCCGGCGGCGAGGGCGATGCGGTTGGGTCGGGGAGATTAACACCGCATCAAAGAGAACAGTGCGAGTCGCGCGTTAACTTTCACGACTACCATGACTGTTTTTACCCCCTTTTTTGCCAGCCTCTGAGGCGCGCTGAGGGTCATTTTTAAAATTCCCCCCGCTATGCTGGCCACCTTTACGTCCTGCTTCTGATGCTCTTTCACGGTCTTCAGCAAAGTTGCCGGAACCGCCACGATGGTTTGCCATTACTGACCTCCATTAGGTTAGACATCATAGTGCATTACGCGGGAGCGGCAACGCCGCTGTCCTGCCGCGTATCTATAAGGTTAGTGAATGACTGCGGCTGACGGCGGCGAATGTAACATCCAGAAACAAAGCCGGGCGAAAAAAGCTTCCTCGCGCCGCCAACAGCTCCTAACCGACTCTGCTGGCGAAGAAAAAATAGTCAGCAAAAATGTATCCTGATGCTACATCCTCGCCGCAGCGGCCAAAATAGCAGACGCAACGCTTCCTCCTTCAATTCCCTTTCAGGCCGCGCGGTGCAAGGAAAAGTAAATAACGCTTTGTCATTTTGTTATAAATCAAACAAATGCCCGTTGGATTTGCACTCTCCGGCGGAGGCTTTATCTTTAAAGGTACCAGCTATTTTGCTGGCTTATAATGCAACCGAGGAGTGATGGAAATGGCTAAAATTCTGGTGCTTTATTATTCCATGTATGGACACATTGAAACCATGGCTCACGCCGTCGCCGATGGGGCGAACCGGGTGGACGGCGTTGAGGTGGTTGTGAAGCGCGTGCCGGAAACCATGCAGGCTGAAGCATTCGCCAAAGCAGGCGGGAAAACGCAAAACGCGCCCGTCGCCACGCCGCAGGAGCTGGCAGAGTATGACGCCATCATCTTTGGTACCCCGACGCGCTTCGGCAACATGTCCGGTCAGATGCGTACTTTCCTCGATCAAACCGGCGGTCTGTGGGCGTCCGGCGCTCTGTATGGCAAAATCGCCAGCGTATTTAGCTCAACCGGTACCGGCGGCGGCCAGGAACAAACCATTACCTCGACCTGGACGACGCTGGCCCACCACGGCATGATCATCGTCCCGATCGGCTATGGCGCCCAGGAGCTATTCGATATTTCCCAGGTACGCGGCGGTACCCCTTATGGCGCAACCACCATCGCCGGCGGCGACGGCTCGCGGCAGCCGAGCGAGGAAGAGTTAGCCATCGCCCGCTATCAGGGTGAACATGTCGCCAAACTGGCCGTTAAACTGCACGGCTAATCTTCTGCAGGAGGAGCACTATGCCAACTCAAGAAGCAAAAGCACATCGCGTCGGCGAATGGGCAAGTTTACGTAACACCTCGCCGGAAATTGCCGAGGCGATTTTCGAAGTCGCCCACTACGATGAAAAACTGGCGGAGCAAATCTGGGAGGAAGGCAGCGACGAAGTGCTGGCGCTGGCCTTTGCCAAAACCGATAAAGACAGCCTGTTCTGGGGCGAACAGACGATTGAGCGTAAAAACGTCTAGGAGGTTTATCCCCACCTGGGCTCACCCTAACCTGCTAAAAAAACCCGGAGTGCTCCGGGTTTTTTTCGTTATTTCGCCGCCTCGTTGATCACCTTTTTAAAGGTCTCCAGCGGGCAGAATCCCTGGTCATCAACCGGACAGCCGTTAAGCGCCAGAGTGATCCGCTGCGGCGGGGCCTGCAGGGTTAACGCGTCGGCGTTACGCAGTTGCTCGGTACTTTGATAGACATACTCAATCTTCATCAGATCGCGATTGCCGGCGCTGTCATGCCAGCGCTGAAACAGCAGTTTGCCGCCGATAGGAGTGCGCTCATACTGGCCGGGCAGTTGATAGGGCTTAAAGTCCAGGGCGGTGAGCAGCGAAGCGATATTCGAGTCGTGTCCCACCAGCAGCGTGACTTTCGCCTTGCTGGCTCCCTCGCCCACCAGCGCGTTATCGATATATTTAACCAGCGGTTTGGCGACGTTTTGCGCCACCGCCACCGAGGTAAACAGACTATCCTGATAGCCATTTTTCAGCTTCGACAGCACTTGCCACTGCTTATCGCTGGCGATCTCCCCCCACGCCACCTGATCTTTCGGGAAGCCTTCATAATATTGCAGGGTGAAGGCGTCTACCAGCGAGTTGCCCACCTTCAACGGTCCGGACACTCCCGGCTCCTGCTGATAACCGGCGCTAAAGGTATCTTTACCCTCGCTCAGGGAACAGACCTTCTTCTCTTTGCAGGAGGGTGAGTTGCGGTAATCGATCATCGTCTCCAGCAGCTTGTAGCTCTCGGTCAACTGCATTCCCTGGCGCTCTTTTTCCATCGCCTGCAGCGCTTTCTCGCGAAACGCCGGGGAGTCGTCGGTAATAACCGGGTTGAAGGTCGGGTCCATGGTGCCCATCTGAGGCTGGTGATGCACCGGGATGCCGCAGTCCGGGAACGCGCCGGTGATAAAGAACTGCGCGGTGGCGACGGTGCGCTGCAGGCTGTTAGCGTAGGCATAAACCGCGTTTTCCGGCGGGCACTCGCCGCTGGTCACCAGCTTCTGCTGCGCCAGCCATTCGCGCATATAGTGGCCCATATACACCTCCAGCACACCGCCTTTGGTGGTCAGCTGGCCGCCCGGCACATCCCACTGCGGCCAGGCCTTGGCGGTGGACTGCTCCAGCACGCTGCCGTTATTGGCCAACGGCGCACGCAGGTTGTGACGACTCATGATCAGCACCTGCTGCAGCTGATACCCCTCCGGGGCGGCCGTGTCCTGCGCCTGAGCGCCAGCGGATAACATCACCGCGCCGGCAACGGCGGCGGCAAGTAGACGTTTTTTCATCCCTTCATCCTTAGTCATTTATTATCATCGCGTTAATTGTGCCGGATTTATGACATTTTTCCTGGTAATCGCTCGCAAACTTAGACCGTAGCCGAAAATTTCCCCTGCCAGGCAAAGAGTTTTATAATGAAACAATTAACCTGGAGGCTTTCGTGAAACGTACCCGTCTGGAAAACAGCTGTTGCCCTATCGCCCGCTCCCTCGACGTTATCGGCGACTGGTGGTCGCTGCTGATCGTCCGCGATGCTCTGCGCGGGGTGCGCCGTTTTAGCGAATTCCAGAAAAACCTCGGTATCGCCAAAAACATGCTCGCCGGGCGGCTGAAAATGCTGGTGGATGAAGGCATCCTGCGCCTGCAGCCGGCCTCCGACGGCAGCGCCTGGCAGGAGTATGTCCTGACCGATAAGGGCCGTGCCCTGCAGACGGTGCTGGTCGCCCTCTCCCAGTGGGCAGACGACTATCTGTTCGATCCTGACGAACCGGCGACCCGGCTCATTGACCGCCAGCAGCGCCAGCCCCTGCGTAAGCTGGTCCTGCAGGCGGCAGATGGCCGTGAGCTGGCCCCGGCGGACATCACCATCGCTATCCCGCTGAACAACTAAACGCTGCCCGCGACAAGCAAAAATGAAAAAGTCCTGGCAAAATGGTTGCATTATTAAACCTAATATCTCATGCTGAATTTGGTTTAATAATGCAACCTTTTACGAGGCATTTCTCATGACCCAACCATCGCACACAGCTTTTATCACCGGCGCGTCCTCAGGTATCGGCGCGATCTATGCCGAACGACTCGCCGCCCGCGGCTACAACCTGATCCTCGCCGCCCGTCGTGAAGACCGTCTGCAGGCGCTCGCCGACCAGCTGCAGGCGCGCTACGCCATCCAGGCAAGCATCCTCAAAGCCGATCTTAGCGAAGAGCACGGGATTGCCGCCGTAGAGCAGCGTCTGCAGCAGGATCCCGCCATCGACCTGTTCATTAACAACGCCGGCACCGCGAAATTGGCGGGTTTTCTCGCCAGTACGCCACGCGAGCACCAGGCGATTCATACGCTCAACACCACCGCGCTGCTGCGTCTGAGCTATGCCGCGCTGGCCGCTTTCACCCCACGACGCCGGGGGACGCTGATCAATATTGCCTCTATCCTCGCGCTGCATACGCTGCCGGGCAGCGCAGTCTACAGCGCCAGCAAAGCCTGGGTGTTGAGCTTCACCCGCGGCCTGCAGGAGGAGTTTGCCGACAGCGGCGTGCGTATTCAGGCGGTATTGCCGGCGGCGACCGCTACCGATCTGTGGCCGACCTCCGGCGTGGCGCTGGACGCTCTGCCCAGCGGCACGGTAATGACCACCGAGGATCTGGTTGACGCCGCTCTCAGGGGGCTGGAGATGGGGGAACAGGTCACCTTACCACCGGTTCATGACCTGGGACTGTGGGAGACTTTTGAGCAGTCCAGACTGGCGCTGTTTACCAGCGCGCGAACCGGACAGCCTGCGCCGCGGTATCGATAAGCGGCACCGTGCGGCGGGCGCTACTCCGGTAGCGGAACCGCCGTCAGGGTACAGATCGCCTCGTGCTCGCCGCCGCGGCGATCGGTAATCACCACCTTATCGCCCGCCTTTTTGCCTTCACACGGCTTGAGGACCTGCTCCACGATCCGCTCGCGGCTCGCCTGACGTTCACTTTCAGCCTGACTGGCGAAGGCAGACAGCGCCAACGCTACGCCCAGCAGGCTGAGGGTTTTCTTATACATGACTGACTCTCAGATCGTTCTTATTCGCGGTCAGCGTAACTCGCTGTAGGCCGCACTTCTGTAAAATCACTTAACGGAGTGTTACGCCATTTCAGGTGAAACCCAGGCGGTCACATCCCTGCGGGAAATATTTTATCACAACCCCGCCGCCGGATATTCTCGCGATGAGGCGTCATCTTTCAGACATATCCCGATGTTATCTTCACACAGAGCCCTGTATCTTTTTCCCTTTCCAAACAGAATATTAGGTTGGTCTATGTCGGGTCTTATTCTCTTTATCGTCGCGGTGGCGCTGCTGGGCGTCGCCATCTACAGCCTGGTGTCGTACCTCAAAGAGCGGCGCGCCAGTCAGTTACCTGTCCATAAAAAGAAGAAATAATACCTTCCGTTCCCCACCGTTTTCTGCTGATTTCTTTACCGTCCTGTACTGTCCCTTACCGAAGCCAAAACGAAAGCAGGCCTGCGGGCCTGCCTTCGTTCAGTTTATGCCTCAGAACCTATGACTCCCAGGCCTGCTCCGCTTTAGCGGCATCAAACTGCGGCGGCGGTTTGCGGAAGCGTCGGGTCAGATAAGTCAGGTACAGCAGACCAAGCGCCGCCCACACCAGGCCGAGCGTCAGGGAGGTGGCCTCGAGATTGATCCACAATACCCCGACCGTCAACGCCCCGACCATCGGCAGCAGCAGATAATGCAGTCGATCCTTCCAGGTTTTGTTGTACCCCTTGCGCCGCCAGAAGTGGTTGAACACCGACAGGTTAACGAAGGTGAAGGCCACCAGCGCACCGAAATTAATCAACGCGGTGGCGGTCACCAGGTCGAAGAACAGCGCCGACAGCGCAACGATGCCCACCATAATCACGTTCAGCGCCGGGGTACGCCATTTCGGATGCACATAGCCAAAAATGCGCTCCGGGAAGACGTTGTCGCGGCCCATCACGTACAGCAGACGGGAGACGCTGGCATGGGAGGCCAGGCCGGACGCCAGGGTGTTAACAAAGGTGGTGCACAGGAAAATCGACTGGAACAGCTTGCCGCCCACGTACAGCGCAATCTCCGGCAGCGCGGCATCGGGGTCTTTAAAGCGATGAATATCCGGGAAGAACAGCTGCATAAAGAACGACGCGACGATAAAGATAATGCCGCCGTACATCGCGGTGAGAAAAATTGCCTTCGGGATCACCCGCGCGGCGTCAGGGGTCTCTTCCGACAGGGTGGTCACCGCGTCGAAACCGAGAAACGAGAAGCAGACAATGGTCGCGCCGGTAATAATCGGGATCAGATGCGCATTCTGGCTGATAAACGGCTGCAGCGACCAGACGGTACCCACCCCCTCGCCTTTATGCAGCCCCTGCACCACCAGAATGACAAACACCACCATGATCGAAATCTGCACCAGCACGAACAGGGTATTGAAGTTGGCCACCAGGTTAACGCTTTTCAGGTTCGCGGCGGTCAGAATAGCGACAAAGGTCACTACCCACACCCACGGCGGCACTTCGGGGAACAAGGCCGAGAGATAGATCTTCGCCAGCAGGACGTTGATCATCGGCAGAAACAGATAATCCAGCAGCGACGACCAACCGACCATAAAGCCGACGTGCGGACTGATGGATTTTTGCGCGTAGGTATAGGCGGAACCGGCCTCCGGAAACTGACGCACCAGTTTGCCGTAGCTGATGGCGGTGAACAGCACGCCAGCCAGCGCCAGCAGATAAGACGCCGGAACGTGGCCATTGCTGATGCCCGAGACGATGCCGAAGGTATCAAACACCGTCATTGGCGTCAGATAGGCCAGCCCCATCATCACCACTTGCCAGAGTTTGAGGGATTTACGCAGACGCGGTCTGCCCGCCTGAGCGGCGTTATGCGCAGGAGGATTAATAGCCATCGCCCATGCCCCCCTTGCTGTTAACAGTTTGCGGGCCCAACGTCCGCGTGACAAACCTGCTTAGCAAAGGGGTAAGGCATAGATAAAAGGGTAAGACGGACCGGTAAGCGGTAGCTGGCTGGCATCCAATGCGGCCTGAGCGGCCTCCCTCTCCCTGCGGATATTTGAACATCTGCATCATCTCATTTCCTCGTCACACACTGTGTCGTTAACTGAAGCCCCGTTGCCGCCTGCGCTCCTTAACGCGACATCCGGGAAATGGCTGGGCTCCCAGCAAAAACGTCGGCCAGGCTCCGCTCAGGCCGTATGATGCTACTGATTACCAAACTTATGGGCCCCTCGCGGGGCGACCATCAGGCGTTTTTCAACATCCACTCAATTTCGGTTTCTGTGATAAGACGCTCAAACTGCAGTAATTCATCATGCTTACAGGCATGGAAAACATGGCAGAAACGCTCGCCGAGGCGCTCACGCAAGTGATCGTTCTGCATAAACTCCCACAGCGCATCGCTCTGGCGGATCGGGAACGGCAGGCCCTCTTGTTCCAGACCGTTACCTTCCACCTCTTCCTGTAAAGGCAGCTGGGGGTTATCCAGCCCGTGCAGAATGCCGGCAAAAATCGCCGCCATCACCAGATACGGGTTGGCGTCCGCCCCCGCGACGCGATACTCCACGCGGTGGTTCTGCCGCTCGCCGCACGGAATACGCAGCGCGACGGTGCGGTTGTTATGCCCCCACGAAGCCTGCGTCGGGACGTACATCCCCGGCTGGAAGCGGCGATACGAGTTCACGTTCGGCGCCAGCAGCGCCATCGAGGCCGGCATCAGATCGATCATCCCGGCCAGCGCGCGTTTGAGCAGCGCAGAGTCTTCCCCATCGCCGTCCACCAGCACGTTTTCCCCTTTATTGTTCAGCATGCTGATGTGGATATGCATCCCACTGCCGGCATGCTCTTCATAAGGCTTCGCCATAAAAGTGGCGTGCATCTTATGCTTCTCCGCCATCAAACGCACGAGACGTTTTAACGCCAGCGCATCATCGCAGGCGTCCAGCACGTTATCGGTATGGTGAAGGTTGATTTCAAACTGGCCCGGCGAGGCTTCCGCCACCGCGCCATCGGCGGGGATCAGCTGCAGTTTGGCCAGCTCGTCGATGTCGTTGAGCACGTCGGCGAAGTGGTTAAGGTTATCGACCGAGTAGACCTGGCTTTGGGTGTTGCGATCGTCGGTGCCCGGCGCACACGGCGGCTGCAGGTAGCCTTCGGCATCGCGTTTGCGGTCCAGTAAATAGAACTCCAGCTCTACCGCTACCACGGGGAACAGCCCGCGCTGGCGCAACTGCTGCCAGAGGCGGTTGAGTACGTTCCGCGGCTCAACGTCAAAGGGAGCGCCATCTTCATCAACCATGGTTAGCTGTACCTGGGCTATCGATTGTGGGTCAGCCGCCGAAGGGGTTAAGGTGCCGGGTACCGGGATGCAGCTGCGATCCGGCTCGCCCATCTCCTGGCCCAGACCGGCCTCTTCCACCACATTGCCGAGAATATCCATCGCAAACACCGAGGCCGGGAAATAACAGCCTTTCTCCAGTTTGCTCAGGCCGGCAACCGGGATGCGCTTGCCGCGGAAGCAGCCGTTCAGGTCAGTGAGGAGGACATCGACATACTGGGTATCAGGGTAGGTTTCGAGGTAGCGCTTCACTTCTTTCGCGAACGCGCTAACCCGTCTCTCTTCCGTTTGCTGAACAAAATTCTCAACTTCTACGATATTGGTTTCCATGATTCACCGCCGTTGGTTGGGTTTCGGTCCTGCACTCAGACCGTTAAATATAATGTCCACCCCATCGACTGTGTATGCAAATAAATTGTTTGTCAAATGTTAAATTAAGTTTGCAAAGGGCTATTTCCACTGCTAGATTGAGAAAATATTGAACGATATGGCCGTTAAACCCGCTATAGCGGTCATAATTTAGTCCACTTTGTGAGGGCGATCATGGAAAATATAATGTACAAGCCAGTTATTGGCGTCGTGATGTGTAGAAACAGGCTTAAGGGTCACCAGACCCAGACCTTGCAAGAAAAGTACCTGAATGCAATTGTGAACGCCGGCGGACTGCCGATTGCCCTGCCGCATGCGCTGGCGGAGCCGGAGCTACTGAACGCGGTCGTTGATAAACTGGACGGGATCTACCTGCCAGGCAGCCCCAGCAATGTGCAGCCGCACCTTTATGGTGAAAACGGCGATGAGCCTGACGCCGACCCCGGGCGTGATCTTCTGAGCATGGCGCTGATTAACGCCGCGCTCGAAAGGCGCATCCCCATTTTCGCCATCTGTCGTGGACTGCAGGAACTGGTTGTCGCCACCGGCGGGACTCTGTATCGTCGTCTGTTCGAGCAGCCTGAGCTCCTTGAACATCGCGAAGATCCTGAACTGCCCGTCGAGCAGCAGTATGCGCCGTCCCATCAGGTTGAGGTTCAGGAAGGAGGATTGCTGTCGCAATTGATACCGGGCTGCAACACGTTTTGGGTAAACTCGCTACATGGGCAAGGGGCAAAAACCCTCAGTCCGCAGCTGCGCGTGGAGGCGCGAGCGCCGGATGGACTGGTGGAAGCGGTCAGCGTGAACGATCATCCTTTCGCGCTGGGCGTACAGTGGCATCCAGAATGGAACAGTAGCGAATACGCCCTGTCGCGTATGTTGTTTGATGGTTTTATCACCGCCTGTCAGGGCCATCATGCTGAAAAGCGGCGGCGCTGACCACTACCGTTAAGGAAATGCAAATATGAGCGATGACGGACTGGCGCCAGGGAAACGTCTGTCAGAGATCCGCCAACAGCTGGGTCTCTCACAGCGTCGTGCCGCCGAACTGTCTGGGTTAACACATAGTGCCATCAGCACCATAGAGCAGGATAAAGTCAGTCCTGCCATCAGTACGCTGCAAAAGCTGCTGAAAGTCTATGGGCTGTCGCTCTCGGAATTCTTTTCTGAACCCGAAAAGCCGGACGAACCCCAGGTGGTCATTAATCAGGATGACCTGATTGAGATGGGAAGTCAGGGCGTTTCCATGAAGCTGGTTCATAACGGAAATCCGAACCGTACGCTGGCGATGATTTTTGAAACTTACCAGCCTGGAACTACGACCGGGGAGAGGATTAAGCATCAGGGTGAGGAGATAGGCACCATACTGGAAGGTGAGATCGTGCTGACCATTAACGGTCAGTCGTACCACCTGGTGGCTGGACAGAGCTATGCCATTAATACCGGCATTCCGCACAGCTTCAGCAACACCTCGGCAGGCATCTGCCGCATCATCAGTGCCCACACCCCCACCACATTCTGATTATTTCGCCTGAACGAAGTTCAGGCTTACTTCAGGCCTGTCGCGACGGAAAATCTATTTTCGTCGCGGCGAAGAACTCGTAGTAATAACGTCTGCGCCGTACGGAATATTATTTCCTGTTGGCCCTGAAATAATTAACGCCAG
Organism: Klebsiella sp. 10; assembly: GCF_018223925.1. Classification (NCBI taxonomy): domain Bacteria; kingdom Pseudomonadati; phylum Pseudomonadota; class Gammaproteobacteria; order Enterobacterales; family Enterobacteriaceae; genus Klebsiella; species Klebsiella sp. 10. The sequence continues at coordinate 31,637 of NZ_JAGRRB010000029.1, read as the reverse complement.
TGAATGGCGACTCGCTCCTGAATAATTCGGGTTGCAAACAACCCGTCAAAAATCAGGAGAATAAAACGGTATTCAACTCCGGGGATACGCTATGCCCTGCGCCCGGCGCAGTGCCCCCGTGCAGCCTGAAAACGCCGCACTGATTAATTTGCCGATAATGTTTTTAAGGAGTCATGATGAATTTTCAGCACCTGGCTTACTGGCAGGAAAAAGCGAAAAACCTGGCCATTGAAACGCGCTTATTTATTAACGGCGAATATTGCGCCGCGGCCGATAATACCACCTTTGAGACTATCGACCCCGCCGCGCAGCAGACATTAGCCCAGGTCGCCCGCGGTAAAAAAGCCGACGTCGAACGGGCGGTGAAAGCCGCGCGCCAGGCTTTTGATAACGGCGACTGGTCGCAGGCCTCCCCCGCACAGCGTAAAGCGATCCTCACTCGCTTTGCTAATCTGATGGAGGCCCATCGTGAAGAGCTGGCGCTGCTGGAAACGCTGGATACCGGCAAGCCGATTCGCCACAGCCTGCGCGACGATATTCCCGGCGCCGCCCGCGCCATTCGCTGGTATGCCGAAGCGCTGGATAAAGTCTATGGCGAAGTGGCCCCCACCGGCAGCAACGAGCTGGCGATGATCGTTCGCGAACCAATTGGCGTGATCGCCGCGGTGGTGCCGTGGAACTTCCCGCTGCTGCTGGCCTGCTGGAAACTCGGCCCGGCGCTGGCGGCAGGCAATAGCGTAATCCTCAAACCCTCGGAAAAATCGCCGCTTACCGCCCTGCGTCTGGCCGGGCTGGCGAAAGAGGCCGGCCTGCCGGACGGCGTGTTGAACGTGGTCAGCGGCTTTGGCCACGAGGCCGGGCAGGCGCTGGCCCTGCATCCTGATGTTGAAGTCATCACCTTCACCGGCTCCACCCGCACCGGCAAGCAGCTGCTGAAAGACGCCGGCGACAGCAATATGAAGCGCGTGTGGCTGGAAGCGGGCGGCAAGAGCGCCAACATTGTCTTCGCCGATTGCCCGGATCTGCAACAAGCGGTTCGCGCCACCGCCGGCGGCATCTTCTACAACCAGGGACAGGTGTGCATCGCCGGGACCCGTCTGCTGCTCGAGGAGAGCATCGCTGACGAGTTCCTGGCGCGGCTGAAAGCTGAGGCGCAACACTGGCAGCCGGGCAACCCGCTCGATCCGGACACCACCATGGGCATGCTGATTGACAATACCCATGCCGACAACGTGCATAGCTTTATTCGCGGCGGCGAAAGCCAAAGCACCCTGTTCCTCGACGGACGGAAAAACCCGTGGCCTGCCGCCGTTGGCCCGACCATTTTCGTTGACGTCGACCCGGCATCAACCCTCAGCCGGGAAGAGATCTTCGGCCCGGTGCTGGTGGTGACCCGCTTCAAAAGCGAAGAAGAGGCGCTAAAGCTCGCCAATGACAGCGACTACGGCTTGGGCGCCGCGGTGTGGACCCGCGATCTCTCCCGCGCCCACCGCATGAGCCGCCGCCTGAAGGCCGGCTCGGTCTTCGTCAACAACTATAACGATGGTGATATGACCGTTCCGTTCGGCGGCTACAAGCAGAGCGGCAACGGGCGCGATAAATCGCTGCACGCGCTGGAAAAATTCACCGAACTGAAAACCATCTGGATTGCCCTGGAGTCTTGATCATGACTGAACATACCACTAGCTACTATGCCGCCAGCGCCAACAAGTATGAACCGTTCCCGACGCTGGAGGGATCCATCAACTGTGACGTCTGCGTCGTCGGCGGCGGCTACACCGGCCTCTCGTCTGCCCTGCATCTGGCCGAAATGGGCTACGACGTGGTGGTGCTGGAAGGGGCGCGCATCGGCTTCGGCGCCAGCGGCCGCAACGGCGGTCAGCTGGTCAACTCCTATAGCCGCGATATCGACGTCATTGAAAAGAACTACGGCCCGGATGCGGCAAAAATGCTCGGCAGCATGATGTTCGAAGGCGGCGATATCATCCGCGAACGCATCCAGCGGTATCAGATCCAGTGCGATTACCGCCCGGGCGGCCTGTTCGTGGCGATGAACCATAAACAGCTGGAAACCCTGGAAGAGCAGAAAGCCAACTGGGAGCGCTACGGCAACACCCAGCTGGAGCTGCTGGACAGAGAGGCCATTCGTCGCGAAGTGGACAGCGACCGCTACGTCGGCGCCCTGCTCGACCACAGCGGCGGCCATATTCACCCGCTGAACCTTGCCATCGGCGAAGCGGATGCCATTCGCCTGAACGGCGGCCGGGTGTATGAGCAGTCGCCGGTCACCCGCATCCAGCACACCAGCCCGGCGGTGGTCAGCACCGCGCGCGGCCAGGTCACCGCGCGCTACGTGATCGTCGCCGGCAACGCCTATCTCGGCGATAAACTGGAGCCGGAGCTGGCGAAACGCAGCATGCCGTGCGGCACCCAGGTGGTCACTACCGCTCCGCTGTCGGAAGAGGTCGCCCGCTCGCTGATCCCGAAAAACTACTGTGTGGAAGACTGTAACTACCTGCTGGACTACTACCGTCTGACCGGCGACAACCGTCTGCTGTACGGCGGCGGCGTGGTCTACGGCGCGCGCGATCCGGACGACGTGGAGCGGCTGATTATGCCGAAACTGCTGAAAACCTTCCCGCAGCTGCAGGGGGTGAAGATTGACTACCGCTGGACGGGCAACTTCCTGCTAACCCTGTCGCGGATGCCGCAGTTCGGGCGTCTCGATAACAATATTTACTACATGCAGGGCTACAGCGGCCACGGCGTGACCTGTACCCACCTTGCCGGACGCTTGATTTCAGAGCTGCTGCGCGGCGACGCCGAGCGTTTCGACGCCTTCGCCAAACTGCCGCACTACCCGTTCCCGGGCGGCCGCAGCCTGCGCATTCCTTTTACCGCCATGGGCGCCGCCTACTACAGCCTGCGCGACCGCCTTGGGGTTTAATCGCCTCTGCCGACGGCGCTGGCCGTCGGCTCATGCTGCGGATAGTGCAGCTGAAAGTAGTGGCGCAGAAACTCCACGGTGGTGCGGATTTTGGCCGACGTCGCCAGCCGGGAGACGTAAACCGCCCAGACGTTGGCCGGCTGCCAGTAGTCCGGCAGCACCTGCACCAGATGTCCGCTGGCGATATTCTCCCGGACGTCCCACCACGAACGGAGCGCAATCCCCTGCCCGTCCAGACACCACTGATGCACAATTTCACCATGGTTGGAGGAGAGCGGCCCGGTTACCTTGATGGCGTGCTGGCCCTCTTTGCTATGCAATTGCCAGACGCCGAACGGATGATCGCGCTCTTTAATCACCAGGCAGGGTAACGCGGCCAGATCGCTCAGCTGTTTCGGCGGCGCATGGCGGGCAAGGAACTGCGGCGAGGCGCAGAGTACGCGGTGATTGGCCGCCAGCTGGCGGGCAATCAGATTCGGTGCGATATCGTCGCCGACGCGAATATCGAGATCCACCCCTTCATTGACTAAATCCACCAGCCGGTCCTGGACATCGAAACGCAGCTCCAGCTGCGGGTACTGGAGAGCCAGCGCCGACAGCGCCGGGGCGACAACCCGACGGCCAAAGCCGAAGCTACTGATAATACGCAGCGTTCCCTGCGGCACCTGGCGCACGTCGGAAAGCTCATCCATCATCTCATCGACATCCTGCAAAATGCGCTGCGCCCATTCATAGATCCGCTCCCCCTCTTCGGTAATGGTGACCCGACGGGTGGTCCGGTGCAGCAACATCACATTCAGGGTTTGCTCCAGCAGCGAAACCCGCTTGCTGACGAACGCCGGCGATACGCCAAGCTCCTCGGCGGCGGCGGCGAACCCGGCCCGGCGAGCGACCAGCATAAAGACGCGTAAATCATTTAGCAGCGGCAGATTATTCATGATCTGTGTTTTATGTTTCACCAGTTAGCGTGATTAATTATGAACCAGTCAATTATAGGATAGGCAGGTGGTCAAACATCATCGTTAAAAAGTGAGAACCGGAATGAAAAAAACCTGTCGTATTGCCGCCATCCCGGGTGACGGAATTGGCAAAGAAGTTCTGCCTGAAGGGATTCGCGTGCTGCAAGCCGCCGCACAGCGTTGGGATCTGTCGCTGAGCTTCGAGCAGATGGAGTGGGCAAGCTGCGAATATTACGCCCATTATGGCAAGATGATGCCGGACGACTGGCGCGAGCAGCTGCAGGGCTTCGATGCTATCTACTTCGGCGCCGTCGGCTGGCCGGATACCGTTCCCGACCACATTTCGCTGTGGGGGTCGCTGCTGAAGTTCCGCCGCGAGTTCGATCAATACGTCAACCTGCGCCCGGTGCGCCTGTTCCCCGGCGTCCCCTGCCCGCTGGCGGGTAAAAAGGCCGGCGATATTGATTTTTACGTGGTGCGCGAAAATACCGAAGGCGAATATTCCGCCCTTGGCGGCCGCGCCAATGAAGGCACCGAGCATGAAGTGGTGATTCAGGAGTCGGTCTTTACCCGCCGCGGCGTGGACCGGATCCTGCGCTACGCCTTCGAACTGGCGAAAAGCCGCCCACGCAAAACGCTGACCTCCGCAACCAAATCCAACGGTCTGGCGATCAGCATGCCCTACTGGGATGAGCGGGTGGAAGAGATGGCCAAAAACTATCCCGAAATTCGCTGGGACAAGCAGCATATCGATATCCTGTGTGCCCGCTTCGTGCTGCAGCCGGAGCGTTTTGACGTGGTGGTCGGCTCCAACCTGTTCGGCGATATTCTCTCCGATCTCGGCCCGGCCTGTACCGGCACTATCGGCATTGCGCCGTCGGCCAATCTCAATCCGGAGCGCAATTTCCCGTCGCTGTTCGAACCGGTTCACGGGTCGGCGCCGGATATTTACGGTAAAAATATCGCCAACCCGATCGCCACCGTTTGGGCCGGGGCGATGATGCTCGATTTCCTCGGCAACGGCGATGAGCGCTACCACACCGCTCACGATGGCATTCTGGCGGCGATTGAGCAGACGATCGCCTGCGGACCGAAAACTCCGGACATGAAAGGCAGTGCCTCAACGCAGCAGGTTAGCGAGGCTATCTGCAAGGCCATTTTGGCGTAATTACCCCGCCGCTCCCCGGTGGCGCTGCGCTTACCGGGGCTACAATCGCACGATAATGTAGTGTGTAGGCCGGGTAAGGCACAGCCGCCACCCGGCAAAAAAAACGGCACAGCAAGTAGCCCGGGTAAGGCGCAGCCGCTACCCGGCAAAAAACGGCACAGCAAGTAGCCCGGGTAAGGCGCAGCCGCTACCCGGGAAAACCCGCGCGCCTGGTCCGCCAACGCCCCTCTCTTTTCGCTATGCAGAATCCCCCACGATTGACAAGTGAACCGCATCACAGCGGTGAACTTTATTAATTCCTGAAAGGACAGAACCTGCGCCAATTCACCTTTTATTATTTCCGTTTCGTGTTTTATTGCTTCACGAAACGGCCAATTGTTTAATTCATGTAACGAAGAAATAATCCAATTGTTAATAGCATCTTGCTACGAACCCTGACCCTACAGCGTGATAACAACGACAGGCTAAAGCCACCGACGGGCAATCATGCCCAGGAGATCACTCATGTTGAGCAACGTAAAGAAAAAAGATGTGCCGCTGATTGCCATCAGCCTGGCGGCCATTGTTTTCATCGCCGCTACATTAAGTCTCTTCCCCCAGCAAACCGCGCAGGCGGCTGATTCGATTTTTAACGGCGTGACCCGCCTGCTGGGTTCCACGGTACAGGTACTGGTGCTGCTGGCGCTGGGACTGGTGTTGTATCTGGCCACCAGCAAATACGGCAATATCCGTCTCGGCGAAGGTAAAGTCGAATACAGTACCCTCTCATGGCTGTTTATGTTTATCTGCGCCGGTCTCGGCTCCTCCACGCTGTACTGGGGCGTTGCCGAATGGGCTTATTACTACCAGACCCCGGGCCTTAACATTGCCCCGCAATCGCCGAAAGCGCTGGAATACAGCATCCCTTACTCTTTCTTCCACTGGGGCGTAAGCGCCTGGGCAACCTATACCCTCGCCTCGCTGATCATGGCCTATCACTTCCACGTGCGGAAAAATAAAGGCCTCAGCCTCTCCGGGATCGTTTCGGCGATCACCGGCGTTAATCCGCAAGGTTTCTGGGGCCGTCTGGTCGATCTGATGTTCCTGATCGCTACCGTCGGCGCGTTAACCATTTCGCTGGTAGTCACCGCCGCCACCTTCACCCGCGGCCTGTCAGCGCTGACCGGACTGCCGGATAACTTCACCATGCAGGCATTTGTGATCCTGCTCTCCGGCGGTATTTTCTGCATGAGTTCGTGGATTGGCATCAACAACGGCCTGCAGCGCCTGAGCAAAATGGTCGGCTGGGGGGCGTTTCTGCTGCCGTTGGTGGTATTACTGGTTGGCCCGACCGAATTCATCACCAATAACATCATTAACGCCGTCGGCCTGACGACCCAAAACTTCCTGCAGATGAGCCTGTTTACCGACCCGCTCGGCGACGGCGCCTTTACCCGCAACTGGACCGTCTTCTACTGGCTGTGGTGGATCTCCTACACCCCAGGCGTGGCGATGTTCGTCACCCGCGTCTCCCGCGGGCGCAAAATCAAAGAGGTGATCTGGGGACTGCTCCTCGGTAGCACCGCCGGCTGCTGGTTTTTCTTCGGGGTGATGGAAAGCTACGCCATGCACCAGTTCGTTAACGGCGTGATTAACGTACCACAGGTGATGCAGACTCTCGGCGGCGAAACCGCCGTCCAGCAGGTCCTGATGTCGCTGCCGGCAGGTAAGCTGTTCCTCGCCGCCTATCTGTTCGTGATGATTGTTTTCCTCGCCTCGCACATGGATGCGGTGGCCTACACCATGGCGGCGACCAGTACCCGCAACCTGCGCGAAGGCGACGATCCGGATCGCGGCATGCGCCTGTTCTGGTGCGTGGTGATCACCCTCATCCCGCTGTCGATTCTGTTTACCGGCGCTTCGCTTGAGACCATGAAAACTACCGTGGTGCTGACCGCCCTACCGTTCCTGGCCATTTTACTGATTAAAACCGGCGGCTTCGTGCGCTGGTTAAAACAGGACTACGCCCACGTTCCGGTCCATCAGATAGAAACCCATACCCCCGAGCCCATTATTAAAGCCGAGACGCTGCCGGTTGGCGCGGTACTCAAAGGCGACGGCCAGTCGCTGTAAAACCTCTTACTGACAATAATCACAAGGAGACCCTACATGAGCAATTTGAGCCCTGACTTCACCCTGCCGATTAACTTTTGCGCTAATCCGCAGGATGCCTGGACCATTCCGGCCCGTTTTTATACCGACAGCCAGGCGTTTGAGCACGAGAAAGAGCGCATCTTCGCCAATAGCTGGATTTGCGTCGCCCACGGCAGCGAGGTCGCCCGGCCGAACGATTACATTACCCGGGAGATCATCGGCGAAAATATCGTTATAGTCCGCGGCCGCGACAACATTCTGCGCGCCTTCTATAACGTCTGCCCACACCGCGGCCACCAGCTACTGAGCGGCGAGGGCAAAGCCAAAAACGTGATTACCTGCCCCTATCACGCCTGGGCCTTCAAGCTGGACGGCAATCTCGCCCACGCCCGCAACTGCGAAAACGTGGCGAATTTCGATAGCGAAAAGGCAACGCTAGTGCCGGTTCGCCTGGAAGAGTATGCCGGCTTTGTGTTTATCAATATGAATCCGGAAGCGGAGAGTGTGGAAACGCAGCTACCGGGGCTGCAGGACAAAGTGCTGGAAGCCTGTCCGGACGTGCATGATCTGAAACTGGCGGCGCGCTTTACCACCCTCACCCCGGCGAACTGGAAAAATATCGTCGATAACTATCTGGAATGTTACCACTGCGGTCCGGCGCACCCGGGCTTCTCGGATTCCGTCCAGGTTGACCGCTACTGGCACACCATGCACGGCAAATGGACGCTGCAGTATGGCTTCGCCAAACCGTCCGAGCAGTCGTTTAAATTCGAAGAGGGTACCGACGCCGCGTTTCACGGTTTCTGGCTGTGGCCGTGCACCATGTTCAACGTCACGCCGATCAAGGGCATGATGACCGTTATCTATGAATTCCCGGTGGATGAAGAGACCACTCTGCAGAATTACGACATCTATTTCACCAACGAAGAGCTGACTGACGATCAGAAAGCGCTGATTGAGTGGTATCGCGACGTGTTCCGCCCGGAAGATTTACGCCTGGTGGAAAGCGTGCAGAAGGGGCTGAAGTCCCGCGGCTATCGCGGCCAGGGGCGCATTATGGCGGATAACAGCGGCAGCGGTATCTCCGAGCACGGGATCGCGCATTTCCACAATCTGGTCGCCCAGGTGTTCCAGCCGTAATCGTTGAAGGAGCTTGCTATGTCTGTGTTTCACTCAGATCTGTTTCGCCAGCAGGCGCTGATTGCCGGAAGCTGGCGCGACGCCGCCGACGGCACGACGCTTGCCGTCAGCAATCCTTCCACCGGCGCGACGCTCGGCCAGATCCCCAATATGGGGCGTGCGGAAGCGCAACAGGCAGTGGATGCCGCCGCGGCCGCGCTGCCGAACTGGCGCGCGTTCACCGCCGCCCAGCGCGCCGCGCTATTGAAAAACTGGCACCGCCTGATCCTCGAAAACAAGACCGCGCTGGCGCAGATCATGACCGCCGAGCAGGGCAAGCCGCTGGCGGAAGCGGAAGGCGAAATCGCCTATGCCGCCTCGTTTATCGAGTGGTTTGCCGAACAAGGGAAACGCGCCAACGGCGAGATAATCCCCTCCCCCGGCGCCGATAAACGCCTGATGGTGATCCGCCAGGGGGTAGGCGTCTGCGCGGCGATCACCCCGTGGAACTTCCCGGCGGCGATGATCACCCGGAAGGCCGGCCCGGCGCTGGCCGCGGGTTGTACGATGGTGATTAAGCCGGCTAACGAAACGCCGTTTACCGCGCTGGCGATGGCGGAGCTGGCGAATCAGGCCGGGATCCCGCAGGGCGTCATTAACGTCGTTACCGGCCAGTCGCGAGAAATTGGCGCGGTGTTCACCGGCGATGAGCGGGTGCGTAAGCTCTCCTTTACCGGTTCGACCGAAGTTGGCCGCGTGCTGATGCGCCAGTGCGCGGAATCCATCAAAAAGCTCTCCTTAGAGCTCGGCGGTAACGCGCCGTTTATCGTCTTTGACGACGCCGATATCGATAAAGCGGTCGAGGGCGCGCTGATCGCCAAGTTCCGCAACGCCGGACAAACCTGCGTCTGCGTCAACCGCTTCTATATTCATCGCGCCATCTACGACCAATTCTGCGATAAATTCGTCGCTCGCGTCGCCGCCCTGAAAGTGGGCGATGGCAGCGAGTCCGATGTACAGATTGGCCCGCTGATCAACGCCGACGCCGGGCGCAAAGTGCAGTCCCTGCTCGACGACGCCCTGAGCCGCGGCGCCACGCTGTTAACTGGCGGTAAAGCGCATCCGCTGGGCGGTAATTTCTTCACCCCTACGGTGATCGGCGACGTACAGCCGGGGTCATTGCTGCTGCAGGAAGAGATTTTCGGCCCGGTGGCCGCTTTGGTGAAATTTGACGATGAGCAGCAGGTCATCGAGCAGGCGAATAACACCATCTACGGCCTCGCCTCCTATTTTTACAGCAACGATGCCGCCCGTATCTGGCGCGTCTCCGAGCAGCTGGAATACGGCATGGTCGGTATCAATACCGGGCTGATTTCCAACGAAGTCGCACCGTTTGGCGGGGTAAAGCAGTCCGGTCTTGGCCGCGAAGGGTCGGAACACGGAATCGAAGATTACCTGGAGATGAAGTATCTCTGCCAGGGGTTGTAAATGTGCTCTCCCGGCGATGGCGCTAGCCACGCCGGGATTTTTTGATGGAGTTCAGCGATGTCTGATTATCAAATGTTTGAGGCGGTCGTTCGCGATGTTGAACAGATCACCCCTCTTGTGAAGCGTTTTACGCTGGTGTCGCCGACCGGCGCCCCGCTGCCGGCATTCAGCGGCGGCAGCCATATTATCGTCCAGATGCAGGATGGCGAGCAGCGCTACAGTAACGCCTATTCGCTAATGAGCTCGCCGCTGGATACCACCAGCTGGCAGATTGCGGTGCGTCTTGAGTCGCCTTCCAAAGGCGGCTCGCGTTTTATGCACCAGCGGGTGCGCCCGGGCGATACCCTGACGGTGTCCACGCCCAACAATCTGTTCGCCATCGAACCACAGGCGCGAAAACATCTGCTGATCGCCGGCGGCATCGGCATTACGCCATTCTTATCGCATATTCCGGAACTGGAACAGCGGCAGGCCGACTGGCAGCTGCATTACTGTTTTCACGACGCCGACAGTAATGCTTTCGTCGATACGCTTCGCGCTGCGCCATGGCGCGATCGGGTCAATGTTCATGTATCAGCGCTCGGCAGCCGTCTCGACCTACCGCGCCTGTTCGCCGACCTCGAGCCAGGAACCCACGTGTATACCTGCGGCCCAACGGCGCTTAACGAGGCGGTGAAAGCCGCCGCCGAACGCCATCAGGTGCCCGCCAGCCAGCTGCACTTTGAGCAGTTTATCCTTGAGGATAAAAGCGGAGAGGCATTTACCCTGGTGCTGGCGCGTTCCGGACGCGAATTTACCGTGCCGCAGGATATGACCATTTTGCAGGTGATCGAGAATAACAAAGCGGCAAAGGTCGAATGCCTGTGCCGAGAAGGGGTGTGCGGCACCTGCGAAACGATGATTCTGGAGGGGGAAGCCGACCACCGCGATCAGTATTACAGCGAGGAAGAGAAAGCCAGCCAGCAGAGTATGCTGATCTGCTGCTCACGCGCTAAAGGCGGCCGGTTAGTGCTGGATTTGTAAAGCGCACACCGGCAAAACGGCGGTGAGATGGACTGACCCCGCGGAATTGTTCCAACGTACTACCACTCCATGGCGACGAGGTCAGTGGCGCGGATACTATCGGCTTCATCCTCCGCCTGATTAGCTTTCTGTGCGGCACCGGCGATAGCCGGCGCCGCCTGCTCAGGGATTAGCCGCTAAATACCCGCGCCTTGCCGCTGACCGTCAGTCGCACCATCGCGCCGGGCTGCCACGCGGCCTGGCTGACGGTGCGATCGCCAAGAAACAACGCCGTCTCTTCATCCACCGGCTGCGAGTGATTGCCTTTTCCCTGGCGCTGATAGTATTTCTTGCTGGCGTGTTCGTCATTAACTGGCAACCGGGTCCTGACACTTAGCCCTGAGTCTTTGCCTGATGACCCTCTGTTACTGGTCCCGGCCAGAATGATGGTCAATAAGCGGCCGGTGCTGATCTATCAGACGCGCTTAGCGCCGATCAGGGTGATTGTCACGATCAGCGACATCCATCTGCGCGATGCGCTATATAGCGATACCGATGACAACGGGCTGGCACTCTGGGTGCAGAACCAAATGATTGCCAGATATGGCGATGTTAAGCCACTGGCTGCGGACCCACACCAGGAGGTATTTACCTCGCCCGCCTACTCGTTTCGTATTGCCTATCCCGAGTCGCTTTTGTTTAATCTCGCCCGCCTGGTAAATAATGGCTCCGGCCTGCTGATCTTTATTTTCTCGGTTTCGCTGCTGTTTTATTTCCTGATGCGTAAATATCTTAATGTTTACACCTCTGAAGAGGAAAAGTTGCGCTACGCCATCACCCAGGGTTATATCGTTCCCTACTATCAGCCGCTGGTGAACGGGAAAACCGGGGAGATATACGGCGTGGAAATTCTCGCCCGCTGGCAAAACAGCACGACGCCATCGCGCTCGCCCGCGGAATTTATTCCGCTGGCCGAACGTACCGGCTTAATTATTCCCCTAACACGCAGCCTGATGGCGCAGGTCAACGCGCAGATGAGACCACTCTTTAGTAAACTACCGGATGGGTTTCATATTGGCCTGAATATCAGCGTGTCACATATTAACGCGCCGACGTTTATCGATGACTGCCTGCACTATCAGCGCGGCTTTGAGGGTAAAGCGGTGAAGCTGATGCTGGAGATCACGGAGCAGGAGCCGCTGTTGCTCAACGGGGCGGTTGTGGACAAGCTCAATACGTTACACTCCCGCGGATTTTCCATCGCGCTGGACGACTTTGGCACCGGCTATTCCGGGCTTTCCTGTCTCCACGGCTGGTTTTCGACTATATCAAAATCGATCAGAGTTTTGTCGGCCGGATAACCGGGGAGGCGCCGACAAGCAAGCTGCTGGACTGCGTGATAGAGATGGCGCGGACGCTGTCACTGCGCATCATTGCCGAGGGCGTCGAAACCGAGGCCCAACGGGATTATCTTAATCGCCAGAATATTCATCTGCTGCAGGGCTACTATTTCTGGAAGCCGATGCCCTACGTCGCGCTGGTCATGCTCCTGCTGAGCAAACCGAAGGCGCGGATTATCGAAGAATAAGCGGGCGTTGTGAAAAGTCCTGCCATGCGACGGGCTATGTATCCGTCAGCGCTGTGGGAATGAAAACGTCGTCGGTCGCTGTCCGGGTCATGCACGACCGACCGGACAAAGCAAGAAGGGGTTACCTTTCGGTAACCCCTTCTTTTATATGGCGGAAGCGCAGAGATTCGAACTCTGGAACCCTTTCGGGTCGCCGGTTTTCAAGACCGGTGCCTTCAACCGCTCGGCCACACTTCCGGTGTGAGGCGCACTATAAACACCTCGGCGGATGCTGTAAAGCATCATTTTGATCAACTGCCTTAAAAACAAACAATTTTGTGTTATTCGTCTGAATTTCAGGCAGTTTGCACAGAAAATCAACGCCCATCGCCGCTGGCGGATGGGTGTTTTTTAATGTACATGTCTTTGGTGTAGTAATACCCCAGCTTATCCGGCGTGAAGCCCCCTACCCAAGGTTTCACCAGATGGGTACGTACATAGTGATAGACCGGAATGGCGGGAACATCCTGCGCCAGCAGATCTTCCGCCTGCTGATAGTATTTGCCCCGGGTCGCCACGTCGGAGGCTTTCGCCGCGTTGCGCAGCGCCGCGTCGTAAGCCGGGTTGCTGTACTGACTGGTGTTCTCGCTATCCCCGGTACGGAAAGTATTGAGGAAGGTGGCGGCATCGTCGTAGTCGGCAATCCACGCGTAGCGGACGGCGTCGAAGTTATGCGTATGCATGGTATCCAGCATCGTCTTCCACTCCTGGTTCTGTAGCTTCGCCTCGACGCCGAGGTTTTTCTTCCACATAGAGCTGGCGGCAATGGCGATACGCTGGTGCGACTCAGAGGTGTTATAGAGCAGGGTAAAGACCAGCGGATGGCTTTCATCATACCCCGCCTGCGCCAGCAGTTTTTTCGCCTCGGCAATCCGTTTCTCACGCGGCCAGCTGGCGTAGTCCGGGTTATGCAGCGTCACGCCGCCGATATCCGGCTGACCGATCAGCCAGGCCGGGCGCTGGCCCTGGCCAAGCACTTTTCCGGCAATGATATCTTTATCAAGCGCCATATTCAGCGCGCGACGCACACGGGCGTCGTTAAACGGCGGCCGGGTAGTATTGAATTCGTAGTAATAGGTCGCCAACTGCGGCGAAACGTCCAGCTGGTCGCCCATGGTTTTCTGCAACTGCGCAAACTGATTGATCGGCACCGTATAGACAATATCAATCTCCCCTGCTTTGTAGCGGTTGACATCGGCGGCCTCCGAAGAGATTGGCAGGTAAGTCACTTTATTAATAACGGTATGCGCATTATCCCAGTACTTTGCATTACGTTCAGCCACCAGCCGCTCATTCACCACCCATTGGGACAGCTTATACGGGCCGCTGGTGACGATATGCTCTGGTCGGGTCCATTTATCGGCATACCGCTCCACCAGCACTTTGTCGATCGGTACCAGCGAAGGGTGCGCCAGCATCGCCAGGAAGGCGGCATTCGGCTGGGTCAGAGTGACCTGCAGCGTGGTGTCGTTCAGCGCTTTCACCCCCAACGTCTCGGGTCCCTTTTGCCCGAGGGCAATCTCGCGGGCGTTGGCGATATGCATATTGCCAGGGTAGCTCGCGTAGGGGGAGGCTGTTGCCGGCGAGACCAGCCGTTGCCAGCTCCAGACGATATCCTGCGCTGTAATGGCCGTGCCGTCGGACCAGGTCAGACCGGGGCGTAAATGAAAGGTCCATAACAGGTTGTCTTTGTTTTCCCAGCGTTCCGCCAGTCGCGGCTGGATCGCTCCCGCTGGCGACACGTTAACCAGCCCTTCAAAGAGATCGCTAATGATATTAAATTCAACATCGCTCTCGACTTTATGCGGATCGAGTGACGCCGGTTCACTGCCGTTATTTCTGACCAGCTCCTGCTTTTCCGCCAGCTGGGTGCCCGGCGGCACCTGCGCCGCCAGCGCCCCGCCGCTCATAGCCAGCATACTGACAGCCAGGAGTGTTCGGGTGATGTGATTTTTTTTGTGTAATGTCATTTCCCTTTGCCTTTGACGTACGGGGTAATCCCCCTCTTCCACACTTAGTCGCAGAACTGCCATAAGGCAATATTTTTCAGTGACCTATAAGATTTCGATCGGCTCAGCGACGCGAAAAGCGAAAATATATCGCTTTTCCCTATCTATATAGAATTTTATGCCAGGCAAAAGCGGTAAAAACTAAGTAAAGATGGGTAAAAGCATTAGGGCTTCACGCTTGTTTTTCTTATTCTTTATCCCTAATTACATCTGTCATAAGAGAGTGACTCATGGATCGCATAATTACATCATCGCGTGACCGTTCCTCGCTGCTCAGCACGCACAAGGTTCTGCGTAACACCTACTTCCTGCTCAGCCTGACGCTGGCGTTTTCCGCTATCACCGCCACCGCCAGCACAGTGCTGATGCTCCCTTCGCCGGGTCTCATTTTGACCCTCGTGGGGATGTACGGTCTGATGTTCCTGACCTACAAAACGGCGAATAAACCCACCGGGATTATTTCCGCCTTCGCCTTCACCGGGTTCCTCGGCTATATCCTTGGGCCGATGCTGAACGCGTATCTTTCTGCCGGCATGGGCGATTTAATCGGCCTGGCGCTGGGCGGCACGGCGCTGGTCTTCTTCTGCTGCTCGGCCTACGTGCTGACGACGCGTAAAGACATGTCATTCCTTGGCGGGATGCTGATGGCCGGCGTGGTGGTCGTCCTGATTGGTATGGTCGCTAACCTGTTCCTGCAGCTGCCGGCGCTGCACCTGGCGATTAGCGCGGTGTTCATCCTGATCTCTTCGGGTGCCATCCTGTTCGAGACCAGCAACATTATCCGCGGCGGTGAAACCAACTATATCCGCGCGACGGTCAGTCTGTATGTCTCGCTGTACAACATTTTTGTCAGCCTGCTGAGCATCCTGGGCTTCGCCAGCCGGGACTAACCGCTCCCCTGCTTAACAGAGGCCTCGCTTATGCGGGGCCTTTTTTTTTGCTACACTGCGGCCAGTTTCAGGCGGTATGTGAAAAATCATGTTTATTTTTGAAGGCAACGAAATTGAAACGGATAGCGAAGGCTATCTGAAAGATACCACCCAGTGGAGCGAGGCGATGGCGGAAGTCATTGCCGCGCAGGAAGGGATAACGCTCGCCGTTGAACACTGGGAAGTAGTGCGCTTTGTGCGCGAGTTTTACCTTGAATTTAACACCTCTCCGGCGATCCGTATGCTGGTCAAGGCGATGGCCAACAAGTTTGGCGAAGAGAAAGGCAACAGCCGCTATCTCTATCGCCTGTTCCCGAAAGGACCCGCCAAACAGGCGACTAAAATCGCCGGCTTGCCGAAGCCGGTGAAGTGCATCTAATAGAGGATCGCGAATTTGTCCCAGCTGCGGGTGGGTTGATGGGGCTCGGTTAACACTCGGTCAACCCGCGCGCTGCGCGGCCCCCCGGCTTTCAGCCAGGTGATGAGTTTTTCCACCTGCTCCGCCTCGCCGCAGGCAAGCACTTCCACCCCGCCGTCATCCAGATTACGGGCATAACCGGTCACCCCCAGCTGCAGCGCTTCCCGCTGCGTGGAATAGCGAAACCCCACGCCCTGAACCGAACCGTAAACCCATGCCATTGTGCAGATACTGGCCATAATCATCTCCTTTTCGCTCACGCTATACGCTGAGGATAGCAAATTCGCTCAGCGTACATGCTTCGGCAGTAAACCATAATGCTGACGGAAGCGCGCGGTAAAGCGCGATCCCGACTGATATCCGCTGTTCTGCGCAATTTCGCCTATTGGCCGCGAGGTGGTCTGCAGCTGGCCCAGGGCGTGGGCCATCCGCACCTCCTCGACGATCTGGCGAAAACTCTGCGATTCCTGCTGCAGCCGACGGCGCAGCGTGGACTCGCCGAGAAAGAGCATCTTCGCCACCCGCGACACGCTCCATGCCTGCGCCGGCGACAGCATAATCAGCTGCCGCACCTGCGCCGACAGATCCTGCTGCCGCTCGACGAGCAGCGGGCCCGCATAGCCAGCCTCATACAGGGCCAGCAGCAGCCCCATGGTCTGGTGCTGCTGCAGCGCGACGGACAATCCCTCCCGCACCGCCTGCAGAACGCTTTGCCACATAAACGCCAGCTCTGTCGTCACCGGTGCGCAGAGCGAGGTCAGGCGTCCTGGCGGTGATTCGCTGAGATAACGAGTCTTAAACCTCGTCAGCAGCTCGGGCGTCAGCGATAGCAGATCGGAGCAAAAGAGGCCATTCTCCGGCTGGTTAATCACCTCCAGTTCCACATCAGCTGGCAAAACAATCAGCTGTTGCGGAGTCGCCAGCACCCGGCTCTCCCCTTGCACAATCACTTTGCTGCCGCGTTTCACCCGACAGAGCGCCGGGGAGAACAGCCGCACGCGATGCAGTCTGCATAGCCGTCGGGTGGTGATCTCCGCCGCGGTTAAGGCGTTATGCTGAAAGTGGATACTCTCCATCAGACCGACCTTTTATTTTAACGCCCGGCCATCGCCGTCAACTGTGCGCTGGCGAGAGCATGGCTATGTAACAGATAGCCGACCAGCGCCCCGCTGGCCCCGGCATCCACCGGCAGCGTGGGGACATCCAGCGCCCATACCGTAAAGCGATAGCGGTGCGGTTTATCTCCCGCCGGCGGACAGGCGCCGCCGAAGCCGGCATAGCCAAAATCGTTGCGGCCCTGGACCGCTCCGCCCGGCAGTGTAGCGCTGTTTTTATCTCCCGCGCCAGCGGGCAGCGAAAAGACGCTGCTGGCGATATTGACCACCGTCCAGTGCCACCAGCCGCTGCCGGAAGGCGCATCGGGATCCCGGACGGTGACCGCGAAGCTGCGCGTACCCGCCGGGGCGTTTTTCCATGCCAGCTGCGGAGAGACATTGCCTCCGGTACAGCCGAAACCGGCAAACCAGTGCTGCTGGGCCAGCGGCTGCCCGTCACGCATATCATTGCTGCTTACGCTAAACGGCGCGGCCATCGCGCCGCTGCTCACAGCCGTTACCATCGCCACAGCCATGCGGATACCTGTTTTCATCGTCTGCTCCTCGTTGGGGTGAGAAAACAGGGTATGAGAGTCCGCACCAGCTGAATGTGCCGAAGCGCCTGCATTTTGTGCCGAAACGCTCACCTGTGCCTGCCGGGCGAAAGATGCTTGCGTGCGCCAGGTGTGCTAATCTACGCGCCATTTTTCGGTGCCGACATTCCCGTTGCTTAAAGGTAGCCCCATGACAGATTCCCTATTCCCCCGCTTAGTGTTAGCCAAAGGACGCGAGAAATCCCTGCTGCGTCGCCATCCGTGGATATTCTCCGGCGGCGTCGCCCGCATGGAAGGTAAAGCCCGCAGCGGTGAAACCATCGATATCGTTGACCATCAGGGAAAATGGCTGGCCCGCGGCGCTTACTCGCCGTCGTCGCAGATCCGCGCCCGCGTGTGGACCTTCGACCGCAATGAAGCCATCGATAGCGCCTTCTTTGAACGCCGTCTGAAGCAGGCGCAAACCTGGCGTGCCTGGCTGGCCGAGCGCGATGGCCTCGACAGCTACCGCCTGATCGCCGGCGAGTCCGATGGCCTGCCGGGCGTCACTATCGACCGCTTTGGCAACTTTTTCGTGCTGCAGCTGCTCAGCGCAGGCGCCGAATACCAGCGCGCCGCCATCATCAGCGCCCTGCAGAACCTGTTCCCGGACTGCGCCATTTACGATCGCAGCGATGTCGCCGTGCGTAAAAAAGAGGGACTGGAGCTGGCCCAGGGGCCGGTGGTGGGCGAACTGCCCCCGGCGCTGCTGCCGATCACCGAGCACGGCATGAAGCTGTTGGTCGATATCCAGGGCGGGCACAAGACCGGCTACTACCTCGACCAGCGTGACAGCCGCCTGGCCACCCGCCGCTATGTCGCGGATAAACGGGTGCTGAACTGCTTCTCCTACACCGGCGGCTTTGCGGTGTCGGCGCTGATGGGCGGCTGCCGCCAGGTCACCAGCGTGGATACCTCGCAGGAGGCGCTCGACGTTGCCCGCCAGAACGTGGAGATCAACGGACTGGATCTGTCCAAAGCGGAATTTGTGCGCGACGACGTGTTCAAACTGCTGCGCAAATACCGCGATCGGGGAGAGAAATTCGACGTGATCGTGATGGATCCGCCGAAGTTCGTGGAAAATAAAAGCCAGCTGATGGGCGCCTGCCGCGGCTATAAAGATATCAATATGCTGGCGATCCAGCTGCTGAACCCCGGCGGCGTGCTGCTGACATTCTCCTGCTCCGGGCTGATGACCACCGATTTATTTCAGAAAATCATCGCCGATGCCGCAATTGATGCCGGGCGTGATGTACAATTTATAGAACAGTTCCGTCAGGCTGCCGACCACCCGGTGATCGCAACCTACCCGGAAGGGCTGTATCTGAAGGGGTTTGCCTGTCGCGTCATGTAACTTGAAAAACGAAACATGAGCCTCATATAGGGAGTATTCATGTTTCCCAGGAGGTGCCTATGATAGCCAGCAAATTCGGTATCGGCCAACAGGTCCGCCATACGCTCTTGGGCTACCTGGGCGTCATCGTCGATGTCGATCCCGAGTATTCGCTCGCGGAGCCGGAAGAGGATGAAATTGCCGCCAATGACGAACTGCGCGCGGCGCCCTGGTACCATGTGGTGATGGAAGATGATGATGGCCAGCCGATTCACACCTATCTGGCAGAAGCGCAGCTGAGCAGCGAAACCCGCGACGAACACCCGGAACAGCCGTCCCTTGACGAACTGGCCAAAACGATTCGTCAGCAGCTGCAGGCGCCAAGGTTGCGTAACTAGCCTACCCACGCCGCCCTGATGGGCGGCGTTTCGTTTTATATTCTATTTTTTCTTTGCCACCGCGGCGGCCAACGCCTGACAGATCGCCTCATTAAATTGCGGACTGCGCTGCTGAGCTTCAGACCAGCGGATGTTCGCCTGATTTAACTGCCGCGACTGTGCCGCGCTGCCCTGCGCCAACTGATTAAAAAACGGCGCTAGCATTGCTCCCCCCTTTACTTCCTGCGCTATTAAAACTGGCGAACCGTCGCTGTAACGAAAACGCTGTGCTGCGGCGGGGATAGCGACATCAGCAAAATGTGCTTGCGCAAAGCTCGCCCAGTAATTCGCGGCGTTATAACCCCGGGTAAAATTACTGTCGCAATGAGGAAGCGGAGAGAGCCGCCGGGTATTTTTCTCAGGCGCTTTAAAGCTGTTCTCTATCCATCGCGCCATTCCCTCCAGATACCATTTTTGTTTAAAAACGGCATAGCCATACTGATAAAGATGGAAAAATTCATGAGCTGGCGTAATGTTACGCGCCGGTTCCAGCGCGGCATTCAATACAAACTTTAAACCGCAAGGCAGCTGCCTGCCGTCACTCATCGTTTCTGCCGCCACGCGATCGAAGGCCAAACCATTTCCTTTCGGCAGTTGCAGCACATAGACATTGATTTGCCTGGCCTGAGCATAGATCTTTTGCTGTAACGGAAAGCGAAGGCCAAGCACACTGGAATAGAGGTATTTAGCGGCCTGTAGTTGCCCGGCAATATCTTTGATACTGTCAGGGACGCCACTGCCTGAGCTGTCGTACTGATATTTGAGGGCGTCTCGCCCTTGCAGGCTATAAAAAATATGGAAATCATCTTCAACATATTCTTTTTCGAGACGATGATTAAGTAATATCGAACCTTTGACGCAGCGGGATTCCTGCACCATTTCATCGGCCGCCGCGGACGGCAAACAAAACACCGCTGACAGATAAATTGCGCACCATACCGCTCCTGCTCTGCTATATCGCAAGGTACCGCCTCTTTGGATGTAACCCGCCCCGGTAAAAGAGTTTTACCGGGGCAGAAACGTTCTTACACGACACGTTGTTTGAGCGAAGCCACATTGAGTGGCTTCTCCTCCTGCTCCTTCATTCGCTGCTCATTGTGCTGTAACCAGCTT
The DNA here is from genome assembly GCF_018223925.1 of Klebsiella sp. 10. Classification (NCBI taxonomy): domain Bacteria; kingdom Pseudomonadati; phylum Pseudomonadota; class Gammaproteobacteria; order Enterobacterales; family Enterobacteriaceae; genus Klebsiella; species Klebsiella sp. 10. The sequence goes on along the minus strand of NZ_JAGRRB010000029.1, from coordinate 11,268 downwards.
TCCCAGCGCCCGGCTATCGCGGTAGCGTAATAACGGCGCGCATTGCGGATAGCGGCGGCCTGCATCTCTTTTTGTAGCGCCTTATCGGAAATAACCCGAACTAAGGCCGCGGCCAACGCCTCTTCGTCGCCGTAAGGCACCAGAATCCCGGCCTGGCGGTCCTGCAGAATATCGCGCGGCCCATATTTAATAGCAAAACTAATTAACGGCGTGCCGTAGACCATGGCCTCGACCGCCGACAGAGATTGCCCCTCCTGATTTGAACAGAGGACCGTACAGCAAGCGTGTCGATGAACGGCAGCAATATCCGAGGTAAATCCGTTGATTTTTATCACGTCTTCTAATCCCCACGCCTTAACCTGATCGCTAAGTTTACGGCGAAGCGGGCCGACGCCATAAGTATGGAGCCGCGCATCGGGACGTTGTGCGGACACTTTACGGAATGCGTTGAACAGCGTCAGATGCTGCTTTTCTTCAGAATAACGCGCCAGGTAAATGACCGTTTCTGAGGGCTCCTTTTGCGGGTTAACCGGAATTTTGCTGTCATCCATATGGTTGGGGATGACCACAAGGCGAGCGCCGGGGATCCCCTCTTGCTGTAAATCTTGCCATTGTTCGTCGGTGAGTACGATTAACCGATCCACCAGTTGCGGTTGTTCCAGTAAATGACGGTAAGAAGCTTTTATCCCGCCGTTTAGCAATTGATGATGAGAGTGGATGACCGCGCTAACCGTGCAGTTCATCCGCTGTGCCGGTTGCGAACAGACAAAATCTTTCCACGCTTTGTTTTTATCGACGATAAAATGCCAGTTGCCCGCTGCGGGCAGCATCATTTCCAGCATCCAGGAGAAAAACGCTTCCTGTTGGTTAAAGGATTTGACCTCCCCGCCCGGCAAAGCGACATCCATGCGGATAATCTGCAGATTCGCTTTCTTGATATCAAAATATTTACGCAGCAACACGTTTCCTGCGCTATCGACGTAATCTTCCACCAATTGCCCCTGCGGGCGTAATTGATAATTATTTTTACCGATTGGCGCCTCTGCTTTCGGCACAACTGTCTGACGAAGCTCAACCTCCCCTTTCAGCCCTGGAAGCGGGACGATCTTCCCCGCACTCAGGCACGACGCTAATGCATTGTAGAGGTTATAAACCGGCACCGCTTCCGGCAACGCTCCCCGTGCCTTCAACGCTTTTACCGCATCGTTAAGGTCTGGGTTCCAGACGGCGGTGATAAGCCACGGGACGGTGTGTAAATGTTCAACAAACAGCCTTGCTCGCCGGGTAGCCGCAACCTCAATACCATTCCCCACGTCGCGCAGATTCTCCAACAAAAAAAGGGTCGTTCCCCGAGGCGCGGGCGGCGCCGCGATTGGCGATTGCTGACGTTTGCTGGCTGCCTGAAAATACTTCTGATAAGCGATATAACCTGACAGATAGTGCTCTACATCATCAATTCGAACACGATAGCTATGGTGACGAATAAAGAAACTATTAACGATACGCGCAGGATTTTTAAAAAACATCGCCAGCTCTGGCCAGAAGAAACCATCCAGTAAATAACGCGCCCGCGCCTCCAGGGCCTGGTAAAATTTGTCTTTATCAAAGTCGTCGAGCAAATGGCGCTGTGTGGTAGAGGCCTCCAGGCGCGCAATCATTTCCGCCGCCGCCATCATTAACTCCAGTAGCGTTGGATAGGTTGTTACCCGTTGCAGCACGAAATCCAGATGATCGCGCACGTTGTCCAGCCCGAAGCGGAAATAACGCTCCTCCGGGCGAAAACGCGTTAATTCGTTAACGCAATAGCTCAACCAGTGATCGTGATGCTGCCAGTGTTTTTGTCGAATGAAGTATTCAAATGCTTTCTCCACCATAACCAGCCACTGCGGCGCCAACGTCAAGCTATACAAGCGCATTAAGGCAAAAGCCGCCTCACCGTCGTAATAGATGATGCGATGTTTGGCTTTCAATGAGAGGTCGTGGCTGTTAAGGACATGAACAAACTCACCACTTTGCTCGTCCTGCATAAATGCAATTCCAGTGGCCAGTTGCGACAACAAGTCCAGATATTGTCGATCGCCCGTCGTTTCGGTGTATTTCACCAGCGCCAGAATACTGACGGCATTACCGCCAAGTTTAATTTCATTTTCGACATCACAAAGAAACGCAGCCTGTCGTCCATCAGCAAGCGTACGAACAGAAATAAGGTTATTGACCAGGTAAGCAATCGCCCGATCGATCGCCTGACGAAGGTGCGGCTGCTTAGTCGCCTCCCACCCCTCAATCAGCGAATAGGTTGAGCTGGCATGGCGTAAAGCATTATAGGATCGCACAGGACGGTCAAAGCAGGGAAACCATCCGTAATAATAGAGTCCGTCTTTTTTGACCTGACGAGCCAGATAATCGCTCCCCTTTTTAATAACCTCGGGCAGATAATTTTTTTGCCATTCATCACCGATAACGCGGTAGCCGGAACTGCGGCCAGTATGTTCGATGAGTTTAGCGCCGTTACGATCGCAGAATACTGAACGCGTTTTAAACCGCCATAGTATCTGCTGAGGTTCGCTCGGCCAGTTCAAACTGCGCTTAAATCGGCGTTGACCATAATTTTCCAGATTGATGTCATTTGGCGCCGCTACGCCATTGTCCCCATCATAAAGTAAAGCATTCGCCGCAATTTCCTGTTCAAGGATCGCTTGCGTAAATTGTGTATCAAAAGAGATGCCGAAGCGAAAATAATTGCGTTTGGTGATATTGAGTTTCTTTAATAGATTTTCCCACGTTAGCTTTTCTACGCTATCGACAATATCAATTCGTAACCATTGGGTTTCATTATCTTGCTTTTTACGCCACTCCTGCAGCGCTCTGGCCCCGGCTAGCCAGGCTTGATCAAAGCTGGCTGCTGTCGAAACATGGACATGCGCACGCTGCTTACCGTCACTGACGCTAAAAAAGATGACCCACCCAGGATAATCAGTAGGCAATGCGGTCGTTTTTAATGGTTTGCACTGAAAGCAAGCCTGTTGTAATAAATCGCTCAATGCCATCTCAAATCTCCATTCGTTGAAAATTCACCAAACATAAAGCTAACTAGCAGGTGTTACCTTTCTCTCAGCGCTTCTTTTGCCCTATTAAATGGTTTCACCAAATAATCCATAACTGTCTTCTCTCCGGTTTTAATATCAACCGTAGCGATCATCCCTGGACCTATTAAAAAACGCTTACCGCGTTTATTTTCCAGATAGTTATGATCGGTACGGATAAACACCCGATAATAGTAAACATCAGGTTTTGCCTCGTCCTGAATCGTGTCGGGAGATATCGTTTCGACAACACCATTGAGGGCGCCATAGATGGCATAATCATAGGCGGTAATTTTCACCAGCGCCTTCTGATCGGGATGAATAAATGCAATATCGCGCGGAGAAATCCGCGCTTCGATCAACAATCGACCATCAATGGGGACGATATCCATCAGTTCACCGTTAGGCGCGATAACCCCGCCGATGGTATTCACTTTGATATTTTTGACGATCCCCTGCACCGGTGAGCGCACGGTCAATCGAGCCACTGAATCTGCCCGGCCCTTAATCACTTCGGCAAGGCTGGCGACATCCGCATTGGCTTTTGACAACTGCTCGCGGGCATCAACATAGTAGCGAGTGTTGAGGTCAATTTTCTTTAGCTCAATATCGGCAGCCTGCTGGCGTAAACGAAGCACTTCAACATTACTGGCCGCACCGGTCTTAGCCAGCTTTTCATTTATCGCCAGCTCACTATTGACCAGCGATAACGACTGCTCCAGTTGCCGCATAGACTTCGTTAGCTGCTCCCTGCGACTGTGATAGAGGCGAGTTTCTTCCGCCAGTAGCCCCGGCCAGGCCTTCAGCGATGGTGGAAAAATCAGCGGTTGGTTGTTCACCTCGGCGGTCAGGCGAATGCTTGCGGCTAATGACGCGCGATATTTTGCCTGACTTTCGCCAACATTGGATTCACTGCGGGTCGGATCCAATCGTGCGACCACCTGGCCCGCGGCGACACGGCTGCCTTCGCGAACGTTCAGCTCAGTTAAGATCCCGCCATCGAGCGTTTGCAACACCTGTTCGCGCGAGCTGGGGATCACTTTTCCGGTCCCGGTGGATACTTCATCAAGCGTGGCAAACCACGCCCAAACGCCTGTGACCACCAGCAGTAGCGCCAGTAAAGCGATCAGGCGGCGCGATTTAACCAGATCGGCCTCATCACGCTCGTTATCAGCCATCGCAGCAACCGGATCGAGTTCCTTTACCAACGGGAAAATCGCAGCAGTGGGCTTATTCATATGTTCACCACCTGAGCACGCGCTTTTTCTTGCTCAAATACCGTCGCTTTAGGCTTATCCAGCGCCAGCTGCCCGTCCTGAATAACCAGTATACGATCGACGATATTGAGCACCGCCGCTTTGTGAGTGGCGATGATTAACGTACGCTCTCCTGCCCAACGGGCCAGCTGCTCGACAAACGCTTTTTCTGTTCGTTCATCAAAGAATGAGGTGGGTTCATCCAGCAGAATAATATTGGGATCGCGGATGAGCGCTCGAGCCAGCAGCAGTGACTGCCGCTGCCCGCCGGAAAGCCCAAGCCCTCCCTCCATCACCAGATGTTCAAGCCCCATAGGCAGTTTGTTGACAAACTCCAGCGCACCGCACAGCTCCAGCACTTTCACCAGTTCATCATCGCTCGCCATAGGCCGTCCCAGGGTCACATTTTCCCTTAATGTCCCATGAAATAACCGAGCCTCCTGCGTCAGTAGCGTGGCATTACGGCGAATATCCGCCAGATCGATTTGCGGCAGCGAAAGATCGTCAAGCCTTAGTTCGCCTGACGTCAACTCAACATTACCCATCATTGCCTGCAAAAGCGTTGATTTCCCGGCGCCAATGCGCCCCAGAACAGCTATTTTTTCCCCGGCTTTGATAGAAAGCTGTTTAATTCGCAGCGGTGCGGGGCCATTGTCTTTGCCGTAACGAAACTCGGCGTTGCGAAATTCATAATTACCGTGCAGAACCGCTCGATGGATCCGCGGCTCATCCAGCCCCCCTTCTACCGGCAGCGCCATTAAATTATCCAGGCTTGCTTTCGCTACTTTCACCTGCTGCCAGCGAGCCAGTACCCCGCAGAGCGCCGTCATCGGAGCAACCATTCGACTGGACAGCATCGATGCCGCCACCATGGCGCCGGTCGTGATGTCGCCATTAATCACCAGCGGCGCCCCAACGGCCACTACGGTGGCATACAACAGGTTCTGGATCGACATGCCCCAGCTCACCAGCCCATGAGTGACTTTTCGGGTTTGAACTCCCGATTCCGCAGTAATCGCCACATAGCTGTTCCATTGTTGCAGAAAGCGACTTTCTGCCTGCATCATTTTTATATCCGGCAGGCCCTGAATGCTTTCCACCAAAATGGCGTTGCGTAGCGTGCTTTCATGCTGATTTTTATTTGCCAGCTCAGCCAGTTTTTTCTGCAGTAACAATCCCGGTAACAGCATCAGGATAGTCGCAACAGGCGCGATCCAACTCAGCCATGGCGAGACGATAAATAGCACAAGCTGAAAAAGCAGGAAAAAAGGTAAATCGGCAATGACCGTCATCATGGTCGAGGTCATCATTTCCCGTACCTGCTCTAGCTCGCGAATCTGGGAAATAAAGCTGCCCGTCGAGCGCGGCACCGCCGTATTTTTCAGCCGTAATGCGTGACCAAATACGCGATCGGAGATACGAATATCCCCACGTTTTCCCAGCAGGTCGGTCACGTGACCGCGAGTAATTTTCAGAACGAAATTGAACACTGCGGCAATTAATACGCCGCTAAACAAGACATATAACGTGGGATAGGATTGGGCCGGAATTACCCGATCATATACCTGCATGGAAAAGAGGATACCGGCTAATGCCAAAATATTGATCGCCAGCGACGCCAGCATGACATGTGTATAGGGATGCCAATCTTTTAAAACGATCTTACGTAACCAGTCCGGCTGGAAGCGTGTGAGGTAGCTTTCAGTTCTAATATCTTTCTCCGGCGAGGCCGGACGAAAAGCCACAGTGAATTCAATTTCATCTAACAAGGAGTCAAGCGGACAGTGGCTTAGTAATGTGAGCTCTTTGACAAAACGGATCCCGACTGAGTTATGTAGATCGAAGCTTTCAATAATGCCAATCTGGCCATCTTTGAGCTGTACCACAAGCGGCAGCCGCCAGGCCGACATTTTCCGGTCATTGCCATTAAGAAATTGGCAATGCAATCCGGCATGACGGCATAAATGTTTAAGCGCATCAGGCAGCGTTTTTTGCGTCGCCCACTCCGCCGCGGCATGAAGCGTCCCCGGTGAGTAACTTTGCCGATAATGGCTGGCGACAAAAGCCATAGCGTTAGCCCAATCCTGTAAATGCGGAATATCGCTGCGCTGGGGTTGTTCGCTCATGGTCGAATCTCCACGCCCTGAATTCTTTGGTTATCCAGAGCAAAAACGGCGCGCATTTTCCCTGTACTGAACAGACAGTCCAGTTCCAGATTTCGCAGTTGCGCTTCAGTTAATACCTGATTAAATTGCGCCTGATAAATTTCCTGATCGACGTTAAGCAGGTCGAGTAACGGACGCGTGCCGAGCTGTAAATATTGATCCTGATACAGGGCGCGGGTTTGTTCGCCAAGCAATTGCTGGCGGCGCTGGATGGCGATAGATTGTTTCAGGTTTACCGCCTCGTCGCGGGAGGCGCTCAACTTCTGGCTGGCATCGAGTTGCGCGTTTCTGATCCCTGCATTCGCCGCAGATAGCGTTTGCTGCGCCGCTTCGCGGGAAGCCGTTAGCGCGCCGCCCTGGTAGATCGGCATTTCTACTTTGACCCATGCCGAATACTGCGTTTTATTTAATACCGCGCTGTTGGCGTAATTATCATTGAGGTAATGCGTTACCTGAGGTTCCAGCGAGATTGTAGGCAACATTTGCGCGGTGGCATTATCTACCTGGGCTTGTGCCTGTGTAGCCTGGGCCAAAGCGGCGAGCACCGCTGGTACGGTTCGATAATCAATTTTACTAACGGCGCAGGCGGCATCCATAGCCTGCGGTACGCTTTCGGTTACGGAGGTAATACTTCCGAGACCAAGATACGTCGCCAGCGTTGCCTTCCAGCGCTCAAGCGCTGCCTGATACTGGATAAGCGTCGCCTGCGCACCCTCAACGCGGGTATCCGTCTGCACAACATCAGAAAGCGATGTCGCCCCGGCGTCGTTGCGCTGGCGAATAAGATCGCCAATATGCTTTAACGAATCGACCTGGGCCTGGGCTATTTTCACGAGCTTTTGATAACCCTGCAGCTGTACCACTGCACCCGCGGTATCATGAGCCACCTGATCGATATTAAGCATGACCATCGCCTGCTGTTGGGCAACGGCAGCGTCCGCCGCTCTCACCGAACTGGAGACTTTGCCAAAGTCGTACAGCATTTGCGAAACAGAGACAACTAATGAGGGAGAATATCCAGAATCAGAGTAGGTGTTACTGTACCCATTATTCATACCCGCATTAACCTGCGGATAATATTTGGCTTTCGCTACATCCACTTTTTGCACCTGCTCCTGAAGTTTACTCACCTGTTGATTGATAGCAGGATGCCAATTGACTGCTGATTTTACTGCGGTAGCAATATCCAGTGGACCGGCAAGATGACTTTCAGGGTTGATAAGCTCTTCGCTATATCCGGCGACCTGCTGAGTATCGTTTAACCTCTGGGTGCTGATGCTGGTGGGCGGAAAAGAAAGCTCCTCTGCGTCAACCGTTAATACCACGCAGATTGACAGGAAAATAGTGCTGCAGCTGTAAACGCTGACCATCCCTTTTTTTTGAAATAGACGCATAAAATTACCCTTCAGAAAGCACACTGAAAATATGGATATACTCTTTCCGCATCATTCTTTTTATTTAACGATAGCCCGTCGTTCCCCGATTGGTTTTTCCTTATCCCCTTTCGCGACAAAAAATCGTAACGGCAGCACCTCCCTGTGCCGCCATTCTCATCGACTTATTTAGTTCGAGTTATTGGTATCAATTAGCTCATCGAGCGAATTGATATGGACCCCCTGTAGCGTAATCAACGTCGCAGGTTGATGGGTGTTTCCACCCGTTCCATCGCGATCAATAGACACCACGGTGTTTCCGCCGACATAACTCAGAGTAATATAGTTACCCAACGTATCGCTGGAACCATTCCAGCCGACCAACAGCGCCGAAACATCGATATGATCTCCCTGGGCGACCGAGAAATCGCTCCAGATATCGCTACCGTTGCCTCCGGTGTTGTCATCCGCCAGCAGGTTGTAAACCAGCGTATCGGCTCCCACACCCATGCTGAAGGTGTCATCGTAAGCGGTACTATGAACGCTATCGTCATTGACGCTGCCGGCGATCTGCGGGTGCAGATCGATCGTCAGATTCGCCGTCGAACTGCCGCCATCACTACTGATAAGGGTATAAGTAAATGTCTCCTTAGACGTTATTGCATCGGTATTCACACCCCCGTTCAACTGATAGGTGTAACCACCTTGCCCATTAATGGTCAGGATCCCGTATTCACCATACAGCACCGCATTTCCATTAGATGCGCTGGTTCCCGTATCGTTAGTTACTGTGCCATCAGAATGGAAGGTCCAGTTGGTCGCGATACCCAGATTGTTTTCGCCACTTATCGTAAAGCCGCTATGCAGCGAACCAAGCGTGTCTGGTGTTCCATTCGCATCGGAACCGTCGAGAATATTCCCTGCCACAGATTGCCCGACCGTCAGATGCGCATCGGTAAGGATCTCTGTTCCTGCTACGCTCGCTGACAGGTTGTAGGACAACGCCGTGCCGGCATGCATCGTATGACTAATACTCAGAGTATAATCACCTGCCGCCAGTTGTAGCGGGATGCCGCCGTTAACCATGTTCAGCGTCACAGTATCCGTATCGGATGACGGGCTAAGGAGAGAACCATCCAGAGCCATCGTCAGAGAACTCGTCCACACCGTTACATCTGTTGTGACACCGCCAACAGTGACATGATGAATAAGAGTGACCGTCCCAGAAAGATCGCCATTCAGTAGTGAGAGACCACTGGTTCGGTTACCACTCAAGTTGAGAGTGATAGATGCTCCATCCACCTCCCGGCCTTCAGCGATGGTAAAGTTCTGACTAGTGACTTTCGCCGCCGATGTCGCATTAGCCGCTACTGCCGTGTTTGGCACTGCAAGATTGCTGACGCTTTGCGTCCAGGTTACCGACTGCATTGCCGTTGCCGCCGACAGGGAGGCGATATCATCAACCGCTACCGGTGGCGTTGACTCAATGTTCATCGTCAGCGTAGTCGACGATGTATGACCCAGCCCATCCGTTATCGTGTAGGTGAAGACATCACTCTGACCCACCCCTGTTGTTCCATTAGCATGGTAACTATAACTACCGTCAGACTTGATTATCAGAGTACCGTATGTACCGTTAATCGTGACGCCGCCAGCAGTGACTGTTTCGATCTGCGATCCAAACTGAATGCTGCTTACGGTAATTTCATTACCTGTATCGCCAACATCGCCATCGCTATCGGTGTGCAGAACATTCCCCGTCACGTATTTAGTCGAATCTGTCACCTCCATACTAATGCTGGTGCCCAAATTCAGATTCAGTATCGAACCAATCAATCCTTCAGTAGTCGGCGACGAAATAACAACCATATAGTTACCGGCGCCAATTCTTTCAAATTCCCCTCCTCCCGCGTATTCAAGGCTTAATCCAAGGAAACCTGTCGGCGTTGCTGTAATTCCATCCTTAATAACGCCGACTATCTGGTTAGTGTCGGTATTGATCAGAATGAGATCCAGGGTAACGGCGCCTAGCGCGATGCTAAGGGCAGTGGACCCCGAAACGCCTAACGTCACATCCTGTTCAGTCCCTTCAGCCACGACAAACTTAAAGCCATTGGTCGGAAGCGCGACATTCACGGTATTCAGTAGCGACAGGCCCGCCACCTGAACGACATTGCCCCCCTGGATATCAAGATTATCTTCGACGTTGCCGACGTAATAAGCCTGCGTATCCGGATTAGCCTGGGCGGTCTCGACCTCCTGACCGATATTGATAGTCAGGGTGGTGGTTGATTGCAGCCCATTACCATCCGTAATGGTATAGGTAAATACATCCGCATTACCTGCCGACCCGGCCTTACCTGATGCCTGGTAGCTATAGCTGCCGTCAGCGTTAATAGTCAGTACGCCGTAAGCACCCGTTACCGATATGGTGCCGCCATTCACTGAGAAAGTCTCACCTGCAGCAGTGGTGGCCGTTACCGACGTTACCGTAAGGTCGGTACCGCTATCGGCCATATCGCCGTTATCCGATCCCTCCAGCACATTGCCTGTAACGGTACTTCCGCTATAACCGAGCGAATCGGTTACCGTTGCTTCTACAAAGGTGGCTACTCCTGCACCTGCGAGCGTGTTGATCAGGCTCACCAGAACTCCATCGGAATTTGGTGAGGATATCGCCAGCGCATAGCTACCAGCAGGCAGATTCTCAAAGGAAGCTGTTCCGCTATAGACCAACCCACCAAGCAACGTTGCGCTAATACTCACGCTTCCCGCGTCGATAGCAACTACGCGTCCAGTCGCGATATCAATCACCGACAGATCGGCTGTCAGCGTATTTCCAGCCCCCAGCAGATTGACTATCGACGTTAACAGCCCAGCCGTTGAAAGCAGAGACACGCCGCTGACATCAACCGTCATATCCTCTGTTGTGTTGTTGTCCACGTTGAAGCGGAAGCTACTGCCAGACAACAGCGACACATTAATCGTGCTCAGCAGCGAGACGCCAACCAGTTGCGAGAGATTGCCTTCAGTACCATTAAGATTGCCGTACTGCTGCACAACCTCAGAACTATTGGTATCAGGTATTGCCTCAACGGAATCCGAATCACTGTCCGAATCCGAGTCGCTGTCCGAATCGGAGTCGCTGTCAGAGTCAGAATCGCTGTCAGAGTCAGAATCGCTGTCCGAATCGGAGTCGCTGTCAGAGTCCGAATCGCTGTCCGAGTCGGAGTCGCTGTCGGAGTCCGAGTCGCTGTCGGAGTCCGAGTCACTGTCAGAGTCCGAATCGCTGTCAGAGTCCGAGTCCGAATCACTGTCAGAATCCGAATCGCTGTCGGAATCGGAGTCACTGTCGGAGTCCGAATCGCTGTCGGAGTCCGAATCGCTGTCA
>NZ_JAGRRB010000003.1:1571-4616 GCF_018223925.1 Klebsiella sp. 10 | reverse complement strand
TCTCAAATCCGCCAAAACATCTTCGGCGTTGTAAGGTTAAGCCTCACGGTTCATTAGTACCGGTTAGCTCAACGCATCGCTGCGCTTACACACCCGGCCTATCAACGTCATCGTCTTTAACGTTCCTTCAGGAGACTTAAAGTCTCAGGGAGAACTCATCTCGGGGCAAGTTTCGTGCTTAGATGCTTTCAGCACTTATCTCTTCCGCATTTAGCTACCGGGCAGTGCCATTGGCATGACAACCCGAACACCAGTGATGCGTCCACTCCGGTCCTCTCGTACTAGGAGCAGCCCCCCTCAATTCTCCAGCGCCCACGGCAGATAGGGACCGAACTGTCTCACGACGTTCTAAACCCAGCTCGCGTACCACTTTAAATGGCGAACAGCCATACCCTTGGGACCTACTTCAGCCCCAGGATGTGATGAGCCGACATCGAGGTGCCAAACACCGCCGTCGATATGAACTCTTGGGCGGTATCAGCCTGTTATCCCCGGAGTACCTTTTATCCGTTGAGCGATGGCCCTTCCATTCAGAACCACCGGATCACTATGACCTGCTTTCGCACCTGCTCGCGCCGTCACGCTCGCAGTCAAGCTAGCTTATGCCATTGCACTAACCTCCTGATGTCCGACCAGGATTAGCTAACCTTCGTGCTCCTCCGTTACGCTTTGGGAGGAGACCGCCCCAGTCAAACTACCCACCAGACACTGTCCGCAACCCCGGTAAGGGGCCAACGTTAGAACATCAAACATTAAAGGGTGGTATTTCAAGGTTGGCTCCACGCAGACTGGCGTCCACGCTTCAAAGCCTCCCACCTATCCTACACATCAAGGCTCAATGTTCAGTGTCAAGCTATAGTAAAGGTTCACGGGGTCTTTCCGTCTTGCCGCGGGTACACTGCATCTTCACAGCGAGTTCAATTTCACTGAGTCTCGGGTGGAGACAGCCTGGCCATCATTACGCCATTCGTGCAGGTCGGAACTTACCCGACAAGGAATTTCGCTACCTTAGGACCGTTATAGTTACGGCCGCCGTTTACCGGGGCTTCGATCAAGAGCTTCTCCTTACGGATAACCCCATCAATTAACCTTCCGGCACCGGGCAGGCGTCACACCGTATACGTCCACTTTCGTGTTTGCACAGTGCTGTGTTTTTAATAAACAGTTGCAGCCAGCTGGTATCTTCGACTGGTCTCAGCTCCATCCGCAGGGACTTCACCTACACACCAGCGTGCCTTCTCCCGAAGTTACGGCACCATTTTGCCTAGTTCCTTCACCCGAGTTCTCTCAAGCGCCTTGGTATTCTCTACCTGACCACCTGTGTCGGTTTGGGGTACGATTTGATGTTACCTGATGCTTAGAGGCTTTTCCTGGAAGCAGGGCATTTGTTACTTCAGCACCGTAGTGCCTCGTCATCACACCTCAGCCTTGATTATCCGGATTTGCCTGGACAATCAGCCTACATGCTTAAACCGGGACAACCGTCGCCCGGCTAACATAGCCTTCTCCGTCCCCCCTTCGCAGTAACACCAAGTACAGGAATATTAACCTGTTTCCCATCGACTACGCCTTTCGGCCTCGCCTTAGGGGTCGACTCACCCTGCCCCGATTAACGTTGGACAGGAACCCTTGGTCTTCCGGCGAGCGGGCTTTTCACCCGCTTTATCGTTACTTATGTCAGCATTCGCACTTCTGATACCTCCAGCAACCCTCACAGGTCACCTTCGCAGGCTTACAGAACGCTCCCCTACCCAACAACACATAGTGTCGCTGCCGCAGCTTCGGTGCATGGTTTAGCCCCGTTACATCTTCCGCGCAGGCCGACTCGACCAGTGAGCTATTACGCTTTCTTTAAATGATGGCTGCTTCTAAGCCAACATCCTGGCTGTCTGTGCCTTCCCACATCGTTTCCCACTTAACCATGACTTTGGGACCTTAGCTGGCGGTCTGGGTTGTTTCCCTCTTCACGACGGACGTTAGCACCCGCCGTGTGTCTCCCGTGATAACATTCTTCGGTATTCGTAGTTTGCATCGGGTTGGTAAGTCGGGATGACCCCCTAGCCGAAACAGTGCTCTACCCCCGAAGATGAATTCACGAGGCGCTACCTAAATAGCTTTCGGGGAGAACCAGCTATCTCCCGGTTTGATTGGCCTTTCACCCCCAGCCACAAGTCATCCGCTAATTTTTCAACATTAGTCGGTTCGGTCCTCCAGTTAGTGTTACCCAACCTTCAACCTGCCCATGGCTAGATCACCGGGTTTCGGGTCTATACCCTGCAACTTAACGCCCAGTTAAGACTCGGTTTCCCTGCGGCTCCCCTATACGGTTAACCTTGCTACAGAATATAAGTCGCTGACCCATTATACAAAAGGTACGCAGTCACACCCGAAGGTGCTCCCACTGCTTGTACGTACACGGTTTCAGGTTCTTTTTCACTCCCCTCGCCGGGGTTCTTTTCGCCTTTCCCTCACGGTACTGGTTCACTATCGGTCAGTCAGGAGTATTTAGCCTTGGAGGATGGTCCCCCCATATTCAGACAGGATACCACGTGTCCCGCCCTACTCTTCGAGTTCACAACCTGTGCATTTTGGTGTACGGGACTATCACCCTGTACCGTCGGACTTTCCAGACCGTTCCACTAACACACAAGCTGATTCAGACTCTGGGCTGCTCCCCGTTCGCTCGCCGCTACTGGGGGAATCTCGGTTGATTTCTTTTCCTCGGGGTACTTAGATGTTTCAGTTCCCCCGGTTCGCCTCGTTAACCTATGTATTCAGTTAACGATAGTGCAACGAATTGCACTGGGTTTCCCCATTCGGACATCGCCGGTTATAACGGTTCATATCACCTTACCGACGCTTTTCGCAGATTAGCACGTCCTTCATCGCCTCTGACTGCCAGGGCATCCACCGTGTACGCTTAGTCGCTTAACCTCACAACCCGAAGATGTTTCACTTCTGATTGCGAAAATTTGAGAGACTCGAACACACATTAACTGTGTGTCGTTTCAATTTTCAGCTTGATCCAGATTTTTAAAGAGCAAA
>NZ_JAGRRB010000003.1:0-333 GCF_018223925.1 Klebsiella sp. 10 | reverse complement strand
TTACCCCACCTACTAGCTAATCCCATCTGGGCACATCTGATGGCATGAGGCCCGAAGGTCCCCCACTTTGGTCTTGCGACGTTATGCGGTATTAGCTACCGTTTCCAGTAGTTATCCCCCTCCATCAGGCAGTTTCCCAGACATTACTCACCCGTCCGCCGCTCGTCACCCGAGAGCAAGCTCTCTGTGCTACCGCTCGACTTGCATGTGTTAGGCCTGCCGCCAGCGTTCAATCTGAGCCATGATCAAACTCTTCAATTTAAGTTTGATGCTCAAAGAATTAAACTTCGTAATGAATTACGTGTTCACTCTTGAGACTTGGTATTCATTTTT
>NZ_JAGRRB010000028.1:0-37494 GCF_018223925.1 Klebsiella sp. 10 | reverse complement strand
AACGGATGGCATGAATGGCCGCTGGTGCTGTTTACGGTGCTGGGTCAGTGCGTGGTCGGCGCGACCATCGTCAGCGGTCTTGGCTGGCTGGCGCTGGGGGACCAACGGGAAGCCCGGCGGCGGCTGGTGCGCAATATGTTTTTTATCTGGCTGTTGATGGGCATTGGTTTTCTTGCTTCGGTGATGCATCTCGGTTCACCGCTGCGCGCGTTTAACTCGCTGAACCGCATCGGCGCCTCGGCGCTGAGCAACGAAATCGCCAGCGGCGCTCTGTTCTTCGCCGTGGGCGGATTCTGGTGGCTGCTGGCGGTGCTGGAAAAAATGCCGGCGACGCTGGGTAAAGTCTGGCTGGCGATCGTTATGCTGTTAGGGCTGCTGTTTGTCCTCGCAATGACCCGGGTTTACCAAATCAATACCGTGCCAACATGGTACAATGGCTACACCACCAGCGCGTTCTTTCTGACGGTGCTCCTCAGCGGGCCGCTGTTTGCCGCCCTGCTGCTGCGGCTGGCGAAAGTCGACTTTAACGGCTGGTTTTTTGCCGGACTGAGCGTGGCCGCGTTGGTCATCAGCGCCGCAGTTATCATTATGCAAAGCGCCGGGCTCAGTACCCTTCACAGCTCGGTTCAGCAGGCGGCCACCCTGCTGCCAGATTACGGCAAACTCCAGGCGCTACGCCTGGTACTGCTGGCGCTGGGCCTCGGCTGCTGGCTATGTCCGCTGATCCGCCGCCAGCCGCCGCGCGCTACGGGGCTGCTGATCGGCCTGCTGCTGGTCTTGATCGCCGAATGTATTGGCCGCGGCCTGTTTTATGGTCTGCATATGACCGTCGGTATGGCGGTTGCCGGTTAATGAGACGGCGCGCAGGCGCGCGCCGCAGAAAGGAATAAGTGATGATGCCGATCCCAAATCGCGACGCCGTCGCGTTAAGCGCCCGCACCCTGGGCGCGCTGTTCTCTTATGCGCCGAATAGTGCGGAAAATGCGCCGCTGGTCGCCGCCTTCCAGGACGGGAGCTGGCAGCAGCAGTGGCCCTTCCCGGTCGCAGCCCCGCTGGCGTCAGGGTTTGCCGCATCGGCTGAAGAAACGTTGCCGGAAGCCTGGCAGCGCCTGTTTATCGGGCCATGGGCCCTGCCGGCGCCGCCCTGGGGCTCTGTCTGGCTGGATAAAGAGTCTGTGCTGTTTGGCGATTCCACGCTGGCTCTGCGCCAGTGGATGCGCGAGAACGGTATCGCGCTGGAGGCCGATGGCAACGAACCGGAAGATCATTTCGGCACCGTGCTACTCCTGGCGGCATGGTTGTGCGAAACGGAGCAGGATGCGTTGTTTGCCCAGCTGCTGGCCTGGCACCTGCTGCCGTGGTCCGGGCGTTTCCTGAGCGTCTTTGTCGACCATGCCGCCCACCCCTTCTATCAGGCGCTGGGTCAGCTGGCGCAGGCGACTCTGGCGCAGTGGCAGGAGAATCTGCCGATCGCCGTGGCGCAAAAACCGCTCTATCGTTAACCCTTCGCCGCGCCGGTATCCGGCGCGGTTTTATTTTGCCGCTTTCCAGCCTTTCACCCGCACTTATCGCTTTTGCATCTAAGGTTATTCCCTATCACAATAAGCCAATGTTTTCTGAACCTCGCCGTGACTAATGCATCGTCTTCATCCCTATCCTGATGTGCAGGTGATGTTTCGCCGCCTGCTGATCGCCACCCTGATTGGCCTTCTCGCCGCCCTGGCGGTGGCGCTGTTTCGCCACGCTATGGTGGTTCTGGAAACGCTGTTGCTCAGTAATGACAGCGGGAGCCTGGTCAACGCCGCACAGTCGCTGCCGGCGTGGCGTCGGCTGGTTACCCCCGCGCTGGGCGGCCTGACGGCGGGAACCTTACTCTGGCTCTGGCAACGACGCAGCGTCGCGCGTCCGCATGCCGCCACCGATTATATGGAAGCCCTGGAGACCGGCGACGGCTGTTTCGATACGCCGGCAAGCCTGGTGAAATCGCTGGCGTCATTGCTGGTCGTGGTGACCGGCAGCGCGATTGGCCGGGAAGGCGCCATGATCCTGCTGGCCGCGCTGGCGGCCTCGCTGTTTGCCCGTCGCTTCACGCCGCAGAGTGAATGGAAGCTATGGGTCGCCTGCGGCGCGGCTGCCGGGATGGCCAGCGCCTATCATGCCCCGCTGGCCGGCAGCCTGTTTATTGCTGAAATTCTCTTTGGTACGCTGATGCTGGCCTCGCTTGGGCCGGTGGTGATCTCGGCGGTGATCGCCCTGCTGTTGACGCAGTTTCTTAATGGCGGCGCCGCGCCGCTGTATCACGTCGTGTTACAGCAAAACCTCAGCGCCCTGCACTATGGCTTAATGCTGGCGACTGGCCTGCTGGCCGGGCTGTGCGGGCCGCTGTTTATCTGGCTGATGGACTACAGCCACCGTGGGTTCGTTAAACTAAAGCTGGCGCCGCCGTGGCAGCTGGCGCTGGGCGGGCTAATTGTCGGCGGCTTATCGCTCATCACCCCGGCAGTATGGGGCAACGGCTACAGCGTAGTGCAAAGCTATTTGCTGCTGCCGCCGTCCGGTGCGCTGCTGGTGGGCATATTTATCTGCAAACTGCTGGCGGTGCTGGCCAGCAGCGGCTCCGGCGCGCCTGGCGGGGTCTTCACCCCGACGCTGTTTGTCGGCCTGGCGATGGGCATGCTGTTTGCCTGCTTCAGCAGGCTGTGGCTACCGGGAAGTGAAGAAATGGCCATCATGATGGGTCTGACCGGCATGGCGGCGTTTCTGGCCGCCACGACCCATGCGCCGATCATGTCAACCCTGATGATTTGCGAGATGACCGGGCAGTATACGCTGCTGCCCGGTCTGCTGATAACCTGCGTCGTGTCGTCTGTGCTGTCGCGGACGTTACGCCGGGATTCGATCTATCGCCATCACGTTGCCGAGCATGTCTAAGTCGACGTAGCGGCTCAGCTCACGCTGTTCGGCGCGCGGTAGATAAGGCAGCTCGCCGATCAGCGGCGCCGGCAGCTTTTTGCTGAGGACATCGATGATTTCGGCGTAGTGCGCCAGACCGGGGTTGATCCGATTGGCCACCCAGCCAATCAGCGGTAAACCGTCATTGGCGATCGCCTGGGCTGTCAGTAGCGCATGGTTGATGCACCCCTCCTGGATCCCCACCACCATCAGCACTGGGAGCTGCTCCTGAACCACCCACTCGGAGAGCGGCCGCAGGTCGTTCATCAGGCTGCGCCAGCCGCCGGTGCCTTCAACCACCACGTGTTCGACCTGCGCGGCCAGACGCTGCAAACCATCGGACAGCAGACCGTAGTTGATCGGGCAGCTATGCGCCACGCTGCTCTCGTCTTCGCTTAAGGCGATGGGGTTGACAGCCTCATAGGGTAAGGCCAGCGTGGAGACGCTCTGCAACACCAGCGCATCTTTGTTACGTAAACCGTCCGGCGTCTCTTTGCTGCCCTTCGCCACAGGCTTATACCCGGCCACGCTTTTGCCTCTGGCAGCAAGTGCCTGCAACAGCGCACGGGAAACCACTGTCTTCCCGACAGAGGTGTCTGTACCTGTAATAAAGAAACGCTTAAACATCACTAACCCCACAGTTTTGTCGATGAAATATACGGGAGAGAAATAATCAACGGTGGGCAAAGTCTACGTGAAGCCGTCTGAGGTCAGCTTGAGATAGCGCAATTTTTGGTGTGACTATGAAAAAATGTTAACCCTGTAACAGTCGTATGAGTAAGGATCCGTTATAGAGCGCATCTTTAACCAGCGCCGCGCCAGCCATCGTTCCGCGGTTGGAGAACTGAGTACTTTCAACGGTAATATGCCGGCTATAGGCTGGGAGAGATTGTTGCCGAATACAGCTGGAAATTGCCGGAAAAAGAATTTCTGCCGCCAGATTGAACGGCGAGCCAATCAGAATTTTCTGCGGATTAAACAGATTGACCATGATCGCCAGAATCCGCCCAACGTGATTACCCACGCCGCTGATGATGTCCCGGGCTAACAAATCGCCCTGCAGCGCCGCCTGACAAAGCCACTCCACGCTCAGCGGACGCTGGTGCAGCAGCGAGCTCATCGACTGCGCCATGCGCATCTGCGCCAGCTCCAGCACGCTTTCTACGCTGGCAATTGTCTCCAGGCAACCATGGTTGCCGCAGTAACAGCGTTTGCCGTAGGGATCGACCTGGGTATGGCCAATCTCCACCAGGCTGCTGCTGCCGGCGTGCAGCAGGCGCCCATCGGTGATCACCCCGGCGCCGACGTTATGATCGATGACCACCTGAATGACGTCCCGGGCGCCGCGCGAGGCGCCAAACAAAGATTCCGCCATGGTCCAGGCGCTGATGTCATGCTGAATATAGACTGGCACCCCGGTATGATTGGCCAGCGCTTCGCCGAGCGGGGCATCTTTAACATCCTCATAAAACGGCATGCGATGAATAATGCCATTTTCGGTATCGATAATACCGGGCATCGTCATGGCGATGGAGGTAAGGCGTTCCAGCTTCTTTTGATGGCGAATAAAGAAGCGATCAATATGGTCGATAACGCGCGTCAGAAACGGCGTGCTGTCGGTGAGCGCCAGCTCCAGCTGATCCTCCACCACCAGCTGACTGCTTAAATCACGCAGCGAAAGATGGATCTCACCGCGGCTGATGCGCACCGCCAGATAGTGCCATGCCTCGGTCTCCACCATCAGCCCCACCGCCGGGCGGCCGCGGCTGCCGGGCTCCTGGATCTCGGTCTCCTGAACCAGATGCGCTTCCAGCATTTCGCGGACGATTTTGGTGATGCTGGCCGGCGCCAGTTGCGCAAATCGGGAAAGGTCGATACGCGATACCGGGCCGAGCTGATCAATCAGGCGATACACGGCGCCCGCATTGGTCTGCTTTATTTGATCGATATGGCCTGGTTGACTATCCGCTACCACCATTGACTCCCTTATTTTCGCGCTTCGAAATAAACTTTCGGCTATGGTGAAGCACTTCGACGGTGAACGTCAAATTTTTACTTAGCCTTGTGATTTACCGCACATTTCCAGCCCCTTTTCGCCTCAATTATGCTCGCTTTTCCAGGAGAGCAGCGCCTCACGAAAGCGTTTTGCCAGTGCCCCTTGCTCATGGTGTTTAGACCACACCAGCCACATCTCCGATACCGCATCCTGTTCGTCGATCGGCAGCCAGCGCATTTCACTGAGCTGGACGCGCTGAAAGGAGGCCGGGAGGATCGATACCCCCAGTCCGGCGGCCACCAGACCAATAATCGTCATTGCCTCCCCCACCTCCTGGGCAATCTTCGGCGTGTGGCCGTAGCGGCGCAGCAAGCCGAGGATGTCGTCGTACAGGCCAGTGCCGACGTGCGGGTCGAAAAAGACGAAGGGCTCGCGCGCCAGCGCCGCCAGGCTGACCGAGGGCTGGCGGGCCAGCGGGTGATTCGCCGGGACCATCGCCAACAGCGGCTCGCGCAGAACCCGCTCCCACGCCAGAGTGTCCGGCAGTTGAGTATTTCGCAGCAGCCCCAAATCCAGAGCCCCTTCGCTCAGGGGCACTATCTGTTCGCGGGTGTTAGTCTCGCGGGTGAGAATATGCACATCCGGAAGGCGTTGGCGAAACATCGATAGCGTATCGGAGACTGCCTTAATAAAAGGGGCCGAGGAGGTAAAGCCGATGCGCAGCTCACCCGTTTCGCCATGGTGTAGACGGGCGGCGCGAGCAGCCGCCTCATCCACCTGGGCGAGGATTTGTCGGCTATCGGCGAGAAACTGCTTTCCGGCCGCCGTCAGGCTGACGCTGCGGTTGGTACGGGCAAACAGGCGAGCGCCGGTCTGCTGCTCAAGGATCTGAATCTGCTGGCTTAGCGGTGGTTGAGAGATGTTCAGTCGCGCCGCGGCGCGGCCAAAATGTAGCTCCTCAGCGACGGCGACAAAGTAGCGCAAATGACGCAACTCGATATTCATATTTAAAACGTCTTATTTGAGATTATTAATATATTAGACAGAATATTTACATTTTCATACCCTAAAAATGTCAGCTGAATGGTCACAACACTCTGTTGGTAAGCAGCAACTTCTACGCAAGGAATTCTCTGTGAGTCGTACAACAACCGTTGACACCGTGCCGGCGGGCGAGGTCAGCGTCGCTGGTGCATCCCGCCCGGATCCGTTTATTAAGCGTGGCACCCCGCAGTTTATGCGCGTCACTCTCGCGCTGTTCTCCGCCGGTCTGGCCACCTTTGCCCTGCTCTACTGTGTGCAGCCGATCCTGCCGGTGCTGTCGAACGAGTTTGGCGTGTCGCCGGCCAGCAGCAGTATTTCGCTTTCAATTTCCACGGCGATGTTGGCGGTGGGCTTGCTGTTTACCGGCCCGCTGTCGGACGCTATAGGCCGCAAGCCGGTGATGGTCACCGCCCTGCTGCTGGCCGCCTGCTGTTCACTGTTGTCGACTATGATGACCAGCTGGCACGGCATCCTGATTATGCGCGCGCTCATCGGCCTGTCGCTGAGCGGCGTAGCGGCGGTCGGCATGACCTATCTGAGCGAGGAGATCCACCCCAGTTTCGTCGCCTTTTCGATGGGACTCTATATCAGCGGCAACTCCATCGGCGGCATGAGCGGCCGCTTGCTGACCGGGGTCTTTACCGATTTCTTCGGCTGGCGCGTGGCGCTGGCGGCGATCAGCGGCTTTGCGCTGGTCGCGGCGATTATGTTCTGGCGTATCCTGCCCGAGTCGCGCCATTTCCGCCCGACCTCGCTGCGACCGAAAACGCTGCTGATTAACTTCCGTCTGCACTGGCGCGACCGTGGCCTGCCGCTGCTGTTCGTCGAAGGTTTTCTGCTGATGGGCGCTTTTGTCACCCTGTTTAACTATATTGGCTACCGGCTGATGATGTCGCCGTGGTCGTTAAGCCAGGCGGTGGTAGGCCTGCTGTCGGTAGCTTATCTCACCGGGACCTGGAGTTCACCGAAGGCAGGGGCCATGACCGTACGCTTTGGCCGCGGGCCGGTGATGCTTGGCTTTACAGCGGTGATGCTCTGCGGCCTGCTGCTGACGCTCTTTTCTTCCCTGTGGCTTATTTTCATCGGCATGCTGCTGTTTTCCGCTGGCTTCTTCGCCGCGCATTCCGTCGCCAGCAGCTGGATTGGCCCACGCGCCCGCCGCGCCCGCGGTCAGGCGTCATCGCTGTATTTGTTCAGCTATTATTTGGGTTCAAGTCTTGCCGGGACGTTAGGCGGGGTATTCTGGCATCACTACGGCTGGAACGGCGTCGGTGGGTTTATCGCGCTGCTTCTCCTTGCCGCGCTGTTGACCGGCACCTGCTTACATCAGCGACTGAAATAGTCGCGTGTGACGTGGCCTGTGGGCCACGTTTCACCACATGCCCATTATGGAAGACAAGCCCATCAGCTCTCTGACGGCATCAACGGACAGCAGTGCAATAAACAGCCAGGTGAACGGATTCATAAACCACCCCCGAACCTCCAGACCTGTGTAATCGATCACAGTTTAGTACCGATATGTTACCGTTTTCTGTCACACCGATCACAGAGGTGAGCTTATTCTCCCGCCATGTGTCTTTCCCTTCCCCTGTGCGCAACGCTCGACCCGCCGGGCGTATCAGGATAGTGTAGAGGCAAAGCGATAATCTCTTTATTCACCTGTCACGGACCGAACGCCACTATGACTGAAAATACGCCTTATCAGCAGCTTACCCGTACCTTTCAGCGCCTGTCGCGCTTTTCGCATCTCGCCGCCATCGCCGGCTGGGATATGTTCGCGATGATGCCTCCGGGCGGGAGCGTCGCCCGCGGCGAAGCGCTGGCCGAGCTCGGCGTGCTGCAGCATCAAATCCTGACCGATAAAAAAGTGGGACAATGGTTACAGGAAGCCCGCCAGCAGGATCTTAATGATGTTGAACAGGCCAACCTGCGGGAAATGCAGCGTCAGTACGATCAGGCGGCGCTGCTGCCGGAGAGCCTGGTGGAAGCAAAATCGCTGGCCGGCAGCCGCTGCGAACATGCCTGGCGCAGCCAGCGTCCCGCCAATGACTGGACGGGCTTTGCCGACAACCTACGCGAGGTGGTCAGACTGAGCCGCCAGGAAGCGCAGATCCGCGCCGATGCCAGGGGCGGCTCACGCTACGACGCGCTGCTGGATATTTTCGAACCGGATATGACCAGCGCGCGGCTGGACAGCCTGTTCGCCGATCTCAAATCGTGGCTACCTTCCCTGCTTAGCCAGGCGGTGGAGAAGCAGGCGAAGCAGACGCTAATCGCCCCGCAGGGGCCTTTCCCCATTGCTGAACAACGGGAGCTGGGCCTGCAGGCGATGCGTATCCTTGGCTTTGACTTCGACGGCGGGCGCCTCGACATCAGCGCCCACCCGTTCTGCGGCGGCGTACCCCAGGATGTGCGCATCACCACCCGCTACAACGAAAACGACCTGCTCAGCGCTCTGTTCGGCGTGATCCACGAAACCGGCCACGCCCGCTACGAGCAGAATCTGCCTCGCCCGTGGGTCGACCAGCCCGTAGGACTCGCCCGCTCCACCGCTATCCACGAGTCGCAGAGCCTGTTTTTTGAAATGCAGCTGGGACGCAGCGAGCGTTTTCTTAACCGCCTGTTACCGGCGGTGCGCGAGCGGTTTGGCGATCGGCCGGCCTTTAGCCAGGACAATTTTGTCGCCTGGAATCAGCAGGTGAAACCCGGCTTTATTCGCGTCGATGCCGATGAGGTGAGCTACCCGGCGCATGTCATCCTGCGTTATGAAATTGAACGTGCGCTGATCGACGGCGAGATTGAGGTAGATGATATCCCGTCGCTGTGGGACGAGAAAATGCAGCACTGGCTGGGGCTGTCGACCGCCGGCAACTATCGGGATGGTTGCATGCAGGATATTCACTGGACCGACGGCGGATTCGGCTATTTCCCTTCCTATACCCTGGGCGCGATGTATGCCGCGCAGTTGATGGCCGCGGCCCGCCGCGCGCTGCCGACATTAGATCGCGATATTGAGGAAGGCGATTTCAGCGCCCTGTTCGACTGGCTGCGGCAGAATATCTGGCAGCATGGCAGCCGCTTCACCACCTCGCAGTTGATTCAGCAGGCCACCGGTGAGGATCTTAATAGCCGCTACTTCCGCGAGCACCTGACCACTCGCTACCTGTAATCATACGCGCCGGGCTACCCGGCGCGTCCTGTCGTTCCCGCCTTGTACATTCGGTTACACGCCGATACCAAACACTCACGGAAAGCTCGAAAAGACAAGCATATAGTGATTTCACCGGCCCCGCAGTGGGGTTGAAATTAAGAAAACTTTTCGAGGATATCAGAATGAAAAAAGTATTAGCTCTGGTCGTTGCCGCTGCTATGGGTCTCTCTTCCGCCGCTTTCGCTGCTGACGCAGTAAGCACCACTCAGGCACCGGCTGCCACCCACAGCACGGCTGCCAAGACCACCCATCACAAAAAACACCACAAAGCCGCGGAAAAACCGGCCGCAGAGCAGAAAGCTCAGGCTGCCAAAAAACACAAAAAAGCAGAAGCTAAACCAGCCGCTGCTCAGAAAGCCCAGGCCGCTAAAAAACACAAAAAAGTAGCAGCTAAACCAGCTGCTCCGCAGAAAGCTCAGGCGGCGAAAAAGCATCACAAAGCTGCGGCTAAACCGGCAGCCCAGAAAGCGCAGGCAGCGAAAAAACACCACAAAACCACTAAACACCAGGCCGCTAAACCGACTGCACAGCCGGCAGCATAATTCCTCCCGGTGAACCAACCTTCTTAATAATCGGCGCTGTTTCAGCGCCGTTTTTTCTGGAGAGCACTATGCTGCGGCGCTATCGTTTTGAGCTCATCCTGATCCTGCTAATTATATGCGCAGTGGTTGCAACCCGTTTTTTCCTCTCTTAATTATTTATACCGCGTTCGCATTTTGCTGCTTCTACCAGCTTTTCATTAAAATGAATACCGTGCGGCTATCGCTGACCCGCTCCCCGCTTCCCATTATCCTGTGACTCTCTGCGGCGCAAAAAAATGTCCGGCGCCAGAAGACGCCAGACATGTTAGTCGTAATATGTCGCACGCCTGGCCCTTGCCGGGTGGCGCGCCCATCACAATGCACGCACGGCTTCCATCACCAGATAGCCGGTCGCGCCCCAGATAGCGACTGAGACCAGGGAAACATAAACCAGTGCGCGAATACCTTTTTTAGACATAAGCCCTCCGAACGCCGGGGAAATAGAGTTCAGGCATCATCGCCGGTACTACCTCTCTATTTACTCAACGGCAGGGCGACGGTAACAACGTTTTCGGTGAGAAAATGTTTCGCATTGAAAATAATTACGAGAGGCGTAAAGAAGTGCGAATTCCGGTGAAGATCTGGTGGGTAAAAGTATTATTTTTGGGCATTATGCTGACAAACCAGGAATAATCCCACGGATGAATTGCTGCATTATTAACCGAATTCAGTACGTTCTGATACATGAATTTTGTTGCGCAAGACGCCACTTTCTGCGGAAATAGCACAAGCAGAACACTGGTATTAACCGCTTGAAATCAGGAGGTTTTACCAGCGCCAGACCCCACCGCGCGCTGATGTGGTATACGGTTTGGCCTGTTTAGAATTATTGTTTACTTTCAAAAACTTAAATCTCCTGCTACTGTCAATAGACATCATAGCCTCCCCAGAGAGTGATATGCGTAGAGACGTTCTGTTATTACTGTGTTCATTTTATCTGTTACCTCTGGGCGCACATGCCGATGATAGCGGACTGAGCGCCAAAGATATTAAGACGTTGTTTTTCGGTCACGATGACCGCAAAGCGGTGAACCGCCCCGAGGAGAGTCCGTGGGACGCGATTGGCCAGTTGGAAACCGCCAGCGGCAATCTGTGTACGGCGACGCTCATCTCTCCGCATCTGGCGCTGACCGCGGGCCACTGTCTGTTAACGCCCCCGCGCGGCAAGCCGGACAAAGCGGTCGCCCTGCGCTTTATTTCCCGCAAGGGCAACTGGGTCTATGAGATCCACGGCATTGACGGGCGAGTCGATCCCAGCTTAGGCAGACGCCTGAAAGCCGATGGCGACGGCTGGATTGTCCCTTCCGCTGCGGCGCCGTCCGATTTTGGCCTGATCGTGCTGCGCTATGCTCCGTCTGGCATTACGCCGATCCCGCTCTTTCCGGGCAGCAAGGCCGATCTCACCGCCGCGCTGAAGGCGGCGGACCGTAAAGTTACCCAGTCTGGCTATCCTGAAGATCATCTCGATAATCTTTACAGCCACCAGGATTGCATCGTGACAGGGTGGGCGCAAACCAGCGTACTGTCGCATCAGTGTGACACCCTGCCTGGCGACAGCGGCTCGCCGCTGCTGCTGAAAACGGAGGACGGCTGGCAGGTGATCGCCGTGCAGAGTTCGGCCCCCGGCCCGCAGGATCGCTGGCGGGCGGACAATCGCGCCATTGCGGTGACTGGCTTTCGCGATAAGCTGGAGGCGCTTGCCGGTGAGTAATGGACCGAGGCCGGTGAAGAATATCATTATTGACATCGTCCTGGCGGAAATGATTTTCCGCCAGCCGAAAGCAGTGAACCTGCGCAGCCCTCAGCGTCACCTGACACAATTACAGCGGGGCCAGGCGTGAAGGAAGCTTCCGTTTGCCGCCTGGCTTTGCAGGCGGCGAGACGTCAGGCGAGTTTAATTAACACCATGCCGGCTACCAGCAGGATAACCCCCGCCCAGCCTTTGTTATTCAGACGCTGACCAAACAGCACCCAGCCGGCGGCGATGGTCGCCGCGATACCGAAGCCGCCCCACAGCGCATAGGCGACCGAGAGATCGATCCCTTTAACCGCCTGCGACAGGGCGCTGAACGCGCCCAATACTGCCGCCAGGGACAGGATGCCGTAGATCTTGCGGCGGAAGCCGTCGGAAAACTTCAAAAAGACGTTGGCAATAATTTCCAGCACAATGGCGATTGCCAGCCAGGCGGCGTGGATCCACTCAAACTGCTGCATGGGCCACCTCCTGCTTGGAAGACGCTTTTTTCTGGGTGCCGGACTTAATTAAGACGATCCCTATCACCAGGGTGGTCAAGCCGGCTATTTTCAGCAGGGACAGACTCTCATCAAACAGCAGCACGCTGAACAGGGTAATCAGTAAAATACCGATCCCTTCCCACAACGCATAGGCCACACCGAGGGCAATCTTTTTAACCGCAAAGGCAAGAAAAATATATGACAGGGCAATCATGGCCAGCATTAAAATAAAGCCGGTGTGCCCGCCGCTCACGCTTGCCCATTTCATAGACAAGGTGCCGGTAATTTCAGCAATAATTGCTAAAGCTAATAAAATCCAATAAAACATGATCCCTTCTCCTGCTTGAGAATATAATCCATTACCGTTTACGCGAGACGTAAACAGGAAAATTTCTGACGTAGATATCGCTGTGCGCTTGGCGCCAGCTCAGGCAGAAAGAAGGTGACTATAGCGCCGAATGCCAGTGCTGTTCGCCGGCAAAACGGGAAAAAGTGAGGGATACTGCGGGGTGATTTAAAATATACATCCTGAACTGATTGTCCATAAAATTACAATTATCCGCGGTGTTGCTTCTCGTCCGGTGCGGATGAAAATTGTCCTCAGTAGTTAAACACAGGTAGATTTGTAGCATAGTGCTACATTTAATTCAAAGACTTTGCAATTCTTTACGCCGCGGTTTTTCTTCAATGCGTTTGTTCTGCAAAAAAGCGTCATTATGCTAATGTAACGCAACCTGTTAATAGGCAAGGAAGTTTGAGGTCGGGATCCTATGGCTAAACCCATTATTACACTTAACGGATTAAAGATGGTCATCATGTTGGGCATGCTGGTGATCATCCTTACCGGCATTCGCTTTGCGGCGGACATAATCGTCCCGTTTATCCTGGCGCTTTTTCTGGCGGTGATCATCAATCCTCTGGTCCAGCTACTGGTCCGCTGCCGGGTGCCGCGCGTGCTGGCGATCTCGCTACTGATTGGCCTGATTGTTATGTTAGCCATTGTGCTGCTGGCCTCGCTGGGGACCTCGCTCAACGAGCTGGCGCGCACCCTGCCGCAGTATCGCAACTATCTTTATGAGCCGATGCAAACCATCGCGCCCTGGCTGCAGCGTATGGGATTCACCGTTTCGGTGGTCGAGCTCAATAAGTACATCGACCCTAACGCCGTAATGACCCTGGTCACCAGCCTGCTCACTCAGCTGTCGAATGCCATGTCCTCTATTTTTCTGCTGCTGCTGACGGTGGTGTTTATGCTGCTGGAGGTGCCGCAGCTTCCCGCTAAGCTGCAGCAGTTAATGTCCAGACCAGTAGAAGGCATGGGCGCCATCCAGCGGGCCATCGACAGCGTATCGCATTATCTGGTGCTGAAAACTGCGATAAGCCTGATCACCGGCCTGGTGGTCTGGGGCATGCTGGTGCTGCTGGATGTGCGCTTCGCCTTTATGTGGGGGCTACTGGCCTTCGCGCTGAACTATATTCCCAATATCGGTTCCGTGCTGGCGGCCATTCCGCCGATCCTGCAGGTGCTGGTGTTCGGTGGTCTGTACGAGGCGCTGGTAGTGCTTGCCGGCTACCTGATCGTCAACCTGGTATTCGGCAATATTCTCGAACCTCGTATCATGGGGCGCGGGCTGGGCCTCTCGACGCTGGTGGTATTCCTGTCCTTAATCTTCTGGGGATGGTTGCTGGGTCCGGTTGGCATGCTGCTCTCGGTGCCGTTGACGATTATCGTCAAAATTGCCCTCGAGCAGACCAGCGGCGGGCAGAGTATCGCTTTCTTATTAAGCGATGTCAGTAAACAGTAGTCCTTCCGCAGGCCGGCGCTTCGCCGGCCTGCTCCCTGCCCTACACTCTCTCCGTAGACCACTACGCCTTATGTATTATTGATCCGCATCACAAACGTTGCGGCGAAATCGTTACTCTGATGCTAACGATCGGCCACCGCGCTTAATTGATGCTCATAGCCTCGCGTCGCACACTAATCTCCACCAGGACAAACAAAACGATTTGTCGAATCAGGAGGTTATTAATGAATGCCGAACAAACGACGGGGCGGGTCTGGAACCGTCGCCGAACGGAAAAACAGCGGCGGCTGGCCGAGGCGAACATGCCAGGTAAGGTCATCCCGACTGACCAGTTGGTCAGCGTACTGGAAAACCTGCTCGCCCCCGGCGACCGGGTTGTGCTGGAAGGCAACAACCAGAAACAGGCCGATTTCCTCTCGCGCATGCTGGCGGAAGTTAATCCGCAAAAAATCCACGACCTGCATATGATTATGCCCAGCGTCGGGCGCAGCGAGCATCTGGACCTGTTTGAAAAAGGTATTGCCCGCAAGCTGGATTTCTCTTTCTCCGGCACCCAGAGCCTGCGCATTTCGCAACTACTGGAAGATGGCCTGCTCGAAATCGGCGCCATCCATACCTATATTGAACTCTACTCCCGCCTGTACGTCGATCTGTCGCCAAACGTCGCGCTGATCGCCGGCTATAAAGCGGACCGTAAAGGCAACCTGTACACCGGGCCAAGTACCGAAGATACCCCGGCGCTGGTCGAAGCCGCCGCCTTCCACGACGGCATTGTGATAGCCCAGGTCAACGAACTGGTGGACGACGAATGCGATCTGCCGCGCGTCGATATTCCCGGCTCGTGGATCGATTACGTGGTTGTTGCCGACAAGCCGTTCTTTATCGAACCGCTCTTCACCCGCGATCCGCGTCTGATTAAGCAAGAACACATACTGATGGCGATGATGGCGATCAAGGGCATCTATGCGGAACATCAGGTGCAGTCGCTTAACCACGGTATCGGCTTTAATACCGCCGCCATCGAGTTGCTGTTGCCGACCTATGGCGAGCAGCTCGGCCTGAAAGGCAAAATCTGTAAACACTGGACCCTGAATCCGCATCCAACCTTAATCCCGGCCATCGAGAGCGGCTGGGTGGAGAGCGTGCACTGCTTCGGCGGCGAACTGGGGATGGAAGAGTACATCCGCGCCCGCCCGGATATCTTCTTTACCGGCCCGGATGGCTCGATGCGCTCTAACCGCGCCTTCTGCCAGCTGGCGGGCCAGTACGCGGTAGATATGTTCATTGGTTCAACCCTGCAGGTGGATGGTCTGGCTAACTCCTCGACCGTCACCCGCGGCCGTCTTTCCGGCTTCGGCGGCGCGCCGAACATGGGCCACGACCCGCACGGTCGCCGCCACGCCACCCCGGCATGGCTCAATATGATCACCGAGCCGGACCCGATGCAGCGCGGGAAAAAGCTGGTGGTGCAGATGGTCGAAACCTTCCAGGCCGGCGTGAAACCAACCTTCGTTGAGACGCTGGATGCAGTTGAGGTGGCGAAAACCTCCGGCATGCCGCTGGCGCCGGTAATGATTTATGGTGATGACGTCACCCACGTCCTGACCGAAGAGGGTATCGCCTACCTGTACCGTGCGGAGAGCCTTGAAGAGCGCCGGGCGATGGTCGCCGCGGTGGCCGGGATCACCGATATCGGCCTTGGTGTGGACGCCAAACGCGTCGCCGCGCTGCGTCAGAGCGGCAAAGTGGTCTACCCGGAAGATCTCGGGATTCGCCGCAGCGATGCCACCCGCTCCCTGCTGGCCGCTGGCAGCGTCGCCGACCTGGTGGAGTGGTCCGACGGACTGTACAACCCACCGGCAAAATTCCGGAGCTGGTAATGAAAAATCTCTCCCCCCTGCACGCAGAAAGCCGCGTCAGCTGGCTGGCGCATACCGCCAGCGCCTGTCTGATTGACGAAGCCCGTCTGAGCCCGAAACCGGGTCTGGTGGATAGCCGCGGCAACGGCGCGCATCAGGACCTGAATCTGGCGCTGATGGAGCGCTCCGCCCGCAGCCTGCAGCCGACCTTTCACGCGCTGGCCGAGCAAAGCTGGCGTCGCCCGGCGGACATCGCCCTGCGCGAAACCGTCGGCCGCCTTGGCCGCGAAGGCGAAGCGCAGATGATGCTGGCGACGGGGGGGGTTAACACCCACCGCGGCGCTATCTGGGCGCTAGGCCTGCTGGTCAGCGCGGTGGCGATGTTGGGTGGAGAGGGTCAGTCACAGGCGATCGCCGACGCCGCCGCCGCCCTCGCCCGCCTGCCCGACGGCTTCGCGCCGAAAAGCTTTAGTAAAGGGCTTCGCGCCAGCCGCCGCTGGCAGGTGCCAGGCGCCCGCGAGGAAGCGCAGTGTGGTTTCCCGCATATCACCCGCCTGGCGCTGCCGCAACTGCAGCACAGCCGGGCGCGAGGCGCCAGTGAGCCGCAGGCGCAGCTTGATGCGCTGATGGCCATCATGACCTCGCTGAGCGATACCTGCGTGCTGTCGCGCGCCGGTATGGCCGGGCTGCAGGCCATGCAGCAAGGCGCTTGTGAGGTGCTGGCGGCTGGCGGTTGCGCCAGTTTCGCCGGGCGCGCCGCCCTGGCCCGCCTGGACGCAATCATGCTGGCGCTAAACGCCTCGCCGGGAGGCGCCGCCGATCTCCTTGCCGCCACCCTGTTTCTCGACAGAGTTGCCGGCTAACGCATTCAGAGGATGTTATGGAACAGATTACATTGTCATTTCCTGCCAGCCGCGCCCTGAGCGGCCGAGCGCTGGCAGGAGTCGTGGGTTCAGGCGATATGGAAGTACTTTATACCGCCGCACAGAGCGCCACGCTCAACGTACAGATCACCACCTCAGTGGATAACAGCCAGGCGCGCTGGCAGGCGCTGTTCGACAGGTTGAACCTGATCAACGGCCTGCCCGCCGGGCAGTTGATTATCCACGACTTCGGCGCCACGCCGGGCGTCGCCCGTATTCGTATTGAACAGGTTTTTGAGGAGGCCGCTCATGCGTAACGATCGCAGCTTTATCGAACTGCGCGCTCGCGAACGCGCCCACGCCCTGCTGGACGACGGCAGCTACCGCGAACTGCTGGATCCGTTTGACGGTATTATGTCGCCGTGGCTCGGCGCCCAGGGCATCGTCCCGCAATCCGATGACGGTATGGTGGTCGCCAAAGGCACGATCAACGGCCAGCCTGCGGTGGTGATTGCCATCGAGGGCACCTTCCAGGGCGGCAGTATGGGCGAAGTGTCCGGCGCCAAAATGGCCGCCGCGCTGGAGCTGGCGGCGGAAGATAACCGCAACGGTATCCCGACGCAGGCGGTGCTGTGCCTCGAAACCGGCGGCGTACGTCTGCAGGAGGCCAACCTCGGTCTGGCCGCCATCGCCGATATTCACGCCGCGATTGTCGACCTGCGCCGCTACACCCCAGTGGTCGGCATCATCGCCGGCACCGTCGGCTGCTTTGGCGGTATGTCTATCGCCGCCGCGCTGTGCAGTTACCTTATCGTCACTCGTGAAGCCCGTCTCGGCCTCAACGGCCCGCAGGTTATCGAGCAGGAAGCCGGCATTGAAGAGTACGACTCCCGCAACCGGCCGTTTATCTGGAGCATGACCGGCGGCGAAATTCGCGCCGCCAGCGGACTGGTCGACGCGCTGGTTAGCGATGGCGTTAACGCCGTTAAAACCGCAATGAATGAGGCGATCGCCAAAGGCGTACCGGTACAGCACCGCAGCGACAACTATGACGATTATCTGCGGCGCTTGAGCCAGTTCGACACCCGCCAGCAGGCGGATACCGCGCAGATTAAACAGCTTTTTGCCCGGGAGGATAAATAATGAGTCAGTTCCCAAACCGCGCCGCGCTGTGGCTGAACAAACTGGCGCCCGACGCGCCGCTGATGAGCGGCCTGTGCCCTTCCGTCCAGGTGGCAGACGGCCATATTAATGGCGAAAACGTGCGTTTTATCGCCGTGGTCCCGGATGCTAACAACCACTACCCGCGCGCCGCCGGCGGCGAAGTCGGCCTGCTGGAAGGCTGGACGCTGGCGAAAGTGGTTAATGAAACCATTGCCGCCGACGCCGACCAGCCAGTCAAACGGCCGATCGTCGCCGTGATCGATGTGCCAAGCCAGGCCTATGGCCGCCGCGAAGAAGCTTTCGGCATTCACCAGGCGCTGGCCGGGGCGGCTGGCGCTTATGCCAAAGCCCGTTTGGCCGGCCACCCGGTAATTGGCCTGATCGTCGGCAAAGCGATGTCCGGGGCGTTTCTGGCCCACGGCTACCAGGCCAACCGCCTGATCGCCTTTAACGATAGCGGCGTGCTGGTCCACGCGATGGGTAAAGCGTCGGCGGCGCGCATTACGCTGCGTACCGTAGAGGCGCTGGAGAAACTGGCGGCTACCATTCCGCCAATGGCCTACGACGTCAGCAACTATGCGACGCTCGGCCTGCTCTCCGCCCTGCTGGATATTAATAATCCGGATGCCCCTGACGACCACGATCTGTCGTTGGTCAGCAACACGCTGCGCGACGCCATCGCTGATGCGCGCACCGATGCCTCACTGAAGTGCCGCCTGGGCGCGGAAAACCGCCGCAGCTCGCAGCTGGTCCGCGATCGCATGCGCGCCAGCTGGTAAGACGTTCGTACGTAAGTAGTAGAAGAAAACCTGCCGGAAGCCGTCCCCCGGAGCGCGTAATAACCGCGCCGGGTAGGGACGGCTTTTAGAAAAAATAACAATCGCGCCAGTACTCTATCTTATTTACAGGTGATTTATGACTTATGTGATTATTCATGCTCTTGCCCCGATTTTCGTTATCATGCTGCTGGGCTTCTGGGCCGGTAAGGCCGGGATGGTAGATAACAAAAACGTCTCGCTGCTTAATATTTTTGTAATGGATTTTGCCTTACCCGCCACGCTGTTTAGCGCGACGGTACAAACGCCGTGGGCCGGGATCGTCGCCCAGTCGCCGCTGGTGCTGGTGTTGACCGGCGCGATGTGGATCACCTATGCCGCGATCTACTTCCTCGCCACCAGCGTGTTCAAACGCACGCCGCAGGATGCCGCGGTGCTGACCCTCACCGTCGCCCTGCCAAACTATGCCGCGTTAGGTCTGCCGATCCTCGGCAGCGTACTGGGTGAAGGCGCGTCAACCTCACTGTCGGTAGCGGTCTCTATCGCCTGCGGCTCGGTGCTGATGACCCCGTTCTGCCTGCTGATTCTGGAACGTGAAAAAGCCCGCGCCGCGGGAGAAAACAGCGGTTCTACGCTGGCGATGCTGCCGGTGCTGATGTGGCGTTCGGTGAAAAAACCGATCGTCTGGGGCCCGCTGCTTGGGGTGGTGCTTTCCGCGATCGGCATTAAAATGCCGGACCTGCTGCTGGCGTCGATAAAACCGCTGGGCCTGGCTGCCACCGCCGCCGCGCTGTTCCTCACCGGGGTGATCCTGTCGGCGCGTAAACTGCAGCTCAATGCACTGATCGCTACATCAACCATCGTGAAACTGCTGGTGCAGCCGTTTATTGCCTGGGGTCTGGTGATGTTACTTGGGTTGCACGGTTCCATTGCCATTACCGCGATCCTGATGATAGCCCTGGCCGCCGGCTTCTTCGGCGTGGTCTTCGGCAACCGCTTCGGCGTCCAGTCTCCGGATGCTGAAGCCGTGCTGCTGTTGAGCTCGGTTCTGTGTATCCTGTCGCTACCGCTGTTTATCTCTTTGACTTCAGGACTGTAAACCATGTCAGCAACGCCGCGTCCCCACGATTTAGTTTGGTTAAACCACGCCAGCGCCCTGGAAGACATTGCCGAGCCGTGGGTGGCTCAGCAGTGGCGAGCCGCGCTGCCGGTGGTGGTGAGGCGCGACGTTGACGACCAGGCCCGCGTCCCGGTTGGGGTGCGGGGCATGAAGCGCGAGCAGCGCGCCGCCGGCTGGGTACAGGCGCGCAATATCGTGCGCAGCGTCACCCCGGAGATGCTTGTCGAGCGCGAAGCATTACTCTGCTCGCCGTTTGTCTCGCAGCCGCCGGTCCAGGGGGCTATCGCCCTCACCTTACACCGCTGGCCCTGGGGCTGGGGCGTCACCGGCAGTACCGGCTACGCGCTGGCAACCGAGATCCCGGTGCTGCATGCGGCCAGCGATCTGGATCTGCTGATCCGCGCGCCACAGCCGCTGGACCGCGAGGCGCTGCTGGAATGGCAGACCCGGGTGGCCCAACTCCCATGCCGCGCTGATACCCAGGTCGAAACGCCGTACGGCGCCTTCGCCCTTAATGAATGGCTGCGCGACGGGCGCGCGCTGCTGAAAACGTCCCGCGGCGCGCGCTTAACCGCGACGCCGTGGCACAGGGAGGAATAATGAAGATTTTATTTACCTTTCCCGGTCAGGGCGGCCAGCGTCCCGGCATGCTGGCGATGATCCCCGATCGCGAGGCAATCCTCACCCAGGCGCGCGCCGTGCTGGGGGATGAAGTCGATACCCTCGATAGCGCCGATGCGCTACAACACACCCGTGCGGTCCAGCTCTGTCTGCTGATCGCCGGGGTAGCCTGGGCGCGCGAGCTACAGCGTCAGGGCGTGGATCCGCAGATGGTCAGCGGCCTGTCCATCGGCGCGTTTCCGGCCGCGGTGATTGCCGGCGCGCTCGATTTCGCCAGCGCGCTGCGGCTGGTGGCCCTGCGCGGGGACTTAATGGAACAGGCGTATCCTGAAGGTTACGGACTGACGGCGATTATGGGCCTGACCCGCCCGCGGGTTGAGGCGCTGATGCAGGGCCACGAGGTTTATCTCGCCAACCTGAACGCCGAAACGCAGTTCGTGATTGCGGGCCGTGATGAGGCAATGGCCGAGGTGGCGCAGCTGGCGCTGCGGGCTGGCGCCAGTAAAGCCCAGCGGCTGGCGGTCAGTGTCCCGTCGCACTGCGCGCTGCTGGATAAACCCGCCGCTGAGCTGGCGAAAGCTTTTGCCGGCGCCAGCTTAAGGCGCCCACGGTGCGCCTATTTAAGCGGCTCGACGGCGCGCGTGCTATGGGATCCGCAGCGGATCGCCGACGATCTGGCGATGAACATGGCGCGCCCGGTCCACTGGCAGGAGGCGATGGTCGCCGCCGATGAGCGCGATGCGCGCTTAGCCATTGAGATGCCCCCCGGCGGGGTACTCACCTGCCTGACCCGCCAGGCGGGCTGGCGCGGGGAGACCATTGCGCTGGAGCGCAGCGGCCTGGACGTCGCCCGCCATCTGGCGCAGCGGCTTAGCGATTAATACTGCGGGCGTACATCCGTCCTTCCGCCGCCAGCGCCAGCAGGTCGGCATCGCGTTCGCGATGGTGCGAATAGACGATAGAGATCAGCTGGCGCATCTGGTAGGGTTCCGCCAGCTTTAGCAGCTGTACATCCTTCTCATACACTTTCTTCATCCGCCCCGGCAGCAGGGCAAAACCGACGCCAGCCTGCACCAGGCTTATCATCGAAAAGATATCATTCACCCGGGTGACGATCTCCGGCTCGAAGCCGGCGATATGGAATGCTTCCCGGAATCCGGCATAGGTGGCGAACCCCTCCGCCAGCGAAACAAACTTGCGGTCGGCGTAATCGCGCAGATCGGCGAGCCGTGAGGCATCCAGCCGTTCAGTCGCCGGGGCGGCGAGAAAAATATCGTCCTCAAACAGCGGCACCACGTCGAAAGCGGTATTATTGAACTCCCCTTCGTTGGTGGCGATCAGGATGGCATCGAGGGCATCGTCTTCCAGCATATCCAGCAGCATCTGATTTGAACCCATCGTCAGGTCCAGCTCCAGCTCCGGGCGACGCAGCTTCATCCCCATAATGATGCGCGGAACGGTTTCCAGGGTCAGAGAATAGAGGGTACCGATGCGCAACCGCCCCTGACCGACGCCTGCAACCTTGCGCGTCGCCTCGAGCCCGCGGTTCATCAGACTTATCACATCCTGGCAGTATTCAAGCAGCGTCCACGCCGCCTGCAGCGGCAGCAGGTTGCGCCCTTTGTGGACAAACAGCGGGCAGCCCACCCCCTCTTCCAGGGTATGCAGCGCGCGGTGAACGCTGACGCTGCTGAGTTTCATCGCTTCGGCGGTTCTGGCGATATTACCTTTCGCCATAAACATCATAAAGACCGACAGCTTGCGGAAGGTGATCTCCTGGTTAATATCCTCTTGCATGGCCCTTCCACACTCCTGGTTTAATTTTCTTATTTCAATTCAAACCAGTATATCTTTTATGACGCCAAAGTTGCAGGCAGCGCGCGGCCTCAGCCGGTAAATAATGCAAAAAAGGGAAGACCATGGTCTTCCCTTTTGTTCACTGTCGAGTTTGCTTTTACAGCGCCATATCGTGCTGCGGCGAGGCCTCGCGCGGCGTCTCTGCCGGCTTGGCGGTCGCGGTAGGCGCAGCCGCTGGCATCTGGATCACCGGCGGTTTCGTCAGCTGCAGGGTCGCAGCGGTGTCATCCCAAACCTGCTGGGTCAGCGCCACGTTACTGTTCAGCTTCTGGCCGTAGCTCGGCACAATAGCGTGAATGCGGCTCTGCCAGTCCGGCGAGTTAAACTGCTGCGGGAACATCTGCTTGAGCACGTTCAGGGTGATCGGCGCGGCGGTGGAAGCCCCCGGCGAAGCGCCGAGCAGCGCGGAAATGGTTTTCTGCTGATCGACCACCACTTCGGTACCGAGCTTCAGCACGCCGCCCTTCTCTGCGTCTTTCTTGATGATCTGTACGCGCTGGCCGGCCTGGATCAGTTTCCAGTCTTCTTTACGCGCGTCCGGGTAGTACTCTTTCAGCGCAGCGAAACGGTCATCATCGCTGAGCATCACCTGGCTAACCAGGTATTTCACCAGATCGAAGTTGTCGAGACCGACGTGGGTCATCGGCAGCACGTTATTGGTGGTGGTAGTGCTGAGCAGATCGAAGAACGAACCATTTTTCAGGAACTTGGTCGAGAAGGTGGCGAATGGCCCAAACAGCACCACGCGCTTACCGTCGAGGTAACGTGCATCAAGGTGCGGCACCGACATCGGCGGCGCGCCGACTGAAGCCTGGCCATACACTTTCTCCAGGTGCTGCGCAGTGACCGCCGGGTTCTCGGTCATCAGGAACGAGCCGCCCACCGGGAAGCCGGCATAGTTGTCCGCTTCCGGAATACCGGTTTTTTGCAGCAGCTTCAACGCGCCGCCGCCGGCGCCGATAAAGACGTATTTGGCGTCAATAGTCTGCGCTTCCCCGCTCTGCACATTCTTAATCGTTACGTGCCAGGAGTTGTCGGCATTACGTTTGAAATCCGTTACCTCAGAGGAGGTCTGCAGGGTGAAGTGGTTATTTTTCTTCAGGCTGCCGATCAGCTGGCGAGTGATTTCGCCGTAGTTGACATCGGTACCCACCGGCGTCCAGGTGGCTGCCACTTTCTGCTGCGGATCGCGGCCTTCCATCACCAGCGGCGCCCACTGTTTAATTTGCGCGTGATCGGTGGAGAATTTCATCCCCTGGAATAAGGTGGTCTGCTGCAGCGCGTTATAACGCTTCTGCAGATAATCCACATTATCACCCCAGACGAAGCTCATATGCGGCGTGGAATTAATAAACGAGTGCGGATCGTGCAAAATACCGCGTTTCACCTGTGCCGACCAGAACTGACGGGAAATCATAAATTGCTCGTTAATATCGAGCGCTTTGCTGACGTCAATCGACCCGTCCGCCCGCTCCGGCGTATAGTTCAGCTCCATATTCGCCGAGTGGCCAGTACCGGCATTATTCCAGCCGTTGGAAGACTCCAGCGCCACGCCGTCCAGTTTCTCCACCATGGTCAGATCCCAGTCCGGCTGCAGCGCCTGCAGCCAGGTGCCGAGCGAGGCGCTCATGATCCCGCCGCCAATCAGCAGGAAGTCGGTTTTTTTCGAGGTATCCGCTTCAGCATGCGTCGCCGCGCTGACGAACATCGCTAATGCGGTTAAGGAAATAATCGTTTTTTTCATTGCAGGCATAATAGAATTATCACGTAGCACACGGTCATAAGAGGCAGCATATTAACGCACTTTTACTTTATTTTAAAATATCATTTACACTCTCGCATTTTAAACAAAACAGTTATTTAACTTAAAAAATCAATTTTAAAAATAGAGCGAAGACGGATAAAAAATAAGGTCGAAGATTCAATATCTATTGCCGGGTAAAATAAAAGATAAGAATTTCTTTAATTACAAAAGTCCAGGCGCGCATGCTCATCGCGCGCCTGGCAGAGAAGGGATTACTGGGCGGGAGTGACAGCGCTACGCTGGGCTTCACGCAGGGCGAGACGCAGATGATCGTGATGTTTGGTTAGCAGCTCCCGCGCGTGCCAGGCGTCAAGCCCGCTGAGCAGCATCAGGATCGCGGTGCGGCAGTGCTGATGACAGCTGGCCAGGGCGGCCTTTGCTTCACTGCGCGTGCAATCGGTGGCCGCCATCACAATCGCTATCTGCCGCTCCGCCCAGTGCGAATTGTCAGCCTGCACGTCCACCCGCAAATTGCTGTACACCCGACCGTCACGGATGGCGAGTCCGGTTGTCAGCATATTGACGATCTGCCTCTGGGCCAACTGAGCCTTCGGATTGGCTAACCCCGCCACCGCCTCCGGCCCGGTCTGCGGAGCAATAATGATATCCGCCAGCTGCGCCGCCTCGCTGGTCGGCTGCTGGGTGATGACCGCTATCGGGGCGCCCAGCGACCAGGCGTGGCGCATCGCCCCCCACACCCATGGCGTCTTGCCGCTGACGGTCAGCGCCAGCAGCATATCGCGATTGCTGAAGTCCAGCGACTGCAGCTCAAAGGCGCCCAGGTCATAATTATTCGCCGCAGTCTCCCGCTCGGCCATCGCCGTCGTCTGCCCACCGGCAATCAGCCCCACCAGCGCGTGTTTACCTTCCGGCGAATAGTCGCTGACCGCCTCAATGGCCGTCCGGCCCGAAGCGCCGGCGCCAATAATGACCAGGCGCCCTCCCCGGCTTATCGTCGCGGTGGCGATATCAATCAGCCGGGCGATATCCGGCAGACAGGCGCCGACCGCCTCCGATATCTGCTTATCATCCTGATGCAGCATCGCCAGCATATCGGCGGTGGCGAGGCGATCGATGTGGGTGGTCTCCGGGTGACGACGAGCCTGCATTGACGCGGTTAGCGAACTGCTCATAACAACCTCCATTTACGACAGAAAAAGCGCATCTCGGCAAAATCAGCGGCCTGATGCATATCCTTATATTCATCAGGACTATTTAACCTCTGCCGCCACTATAAGTGGAATGTTCTGCGCTTTACCGCCGTCGGGGTCACAGTTTACCGTCCCCAACGCGCGTTTACGGGTGATTGTCGGTTATCTGAGCAATTCTGTCTGAGGTCTCATCTTCACCACCCGCCTGCATAGCCAGCCAGAAGGATTGCTGGCAAAGGTTATAAAACTGTTTGCGCATCGGGTTGATCTCCTGGCCGGCGGCGTCGATAACCTGCCAGTCAATCCAGCACTCCGGGCAGGATGCGCTATCCTGCTGCGCGATCTCGAGCTCATAGCGGCGCTGGATCACCACCCCGCTGCGATGCCGCCAGCGGGCGATCTCCCACTCTGCTTCCGCTTCATTATCCTGTTCACGATGCTGCGCCAGACGTTCAACGTGCCGCTGCCGGAGGATATCCCGGACCAGAGAAGCCAGTTCCATAGTGTCTCCCTTAAGCCTGTGGCGAAAAGCCGCAGTGTACCGCGCGCAGGAGGAGTCTGCCGTAGCAAAAGCGGCCTTTTGCTTTGATTACACGGCTTTATGTATGCCGCGCTATCAGCGATAATAATCTTTCACTGAATCTACCCGGGGTCGTCATGAAGGCTTCAGAGCACCCGCCTCGCGTTCGCCAACGCGCCTTACCGTTAAAGCTGAGCACCGCCGTGTCCTTGATGATCGGCAGCGTCATCGGCGCCGTGCTGCTGCTGGTGTATGCCTTGTGGTATATGCAGATCAGCAACGCCACCCGCGACGGTCTGAAAGAGACCGCGCTGGCGGTGGCGCGCACCATGGCCGATATGCCGCAGGTGAAGCGCGGACTGGATGCGCCCCCGCAGCAGCAGATCATTCAGCCGCTGGCGCAGGCCATTACCCGCCGCAACGACCTGTTGTACGCTATCGTTACCGATATGCAGGGTATTCGCTATTCGCATCCGGACAGCTCAATCATCGGCAAACCGTTCATCGGCCACGATATTCAGCCGACGCTGCAGGGAAAAGAGAATGTCGCCATCAACCACGGGGTGCTGGCCCCGGCGCTACGGGTGTTTACGCCGGTGTTCAACGAACGGCATCAGCAAATCGGCGTGGTGGTGGTCGGCATTTCACTGAGTAAAGTGGACGAACAGATCGCCAACAGCCGTTGGGACGTGCTGCTGACCATCCTGTTCAGCGCGCTGGTCTGCGCGCTGGGCACCTGGAGCCTGGTTCGCGGCCTGAAGCGCGTGCTGCTGGGGCTGGAGCCGCACGAAATATCCACCCAGTTTCAGCAGCGTCAGGCCATGCTTCACGCCCTCAAGGAGGGGGTGGTGGCGGTCGATGCCCATGGCGAGGTAAATCTCATCAACCCCGCGGCGGAAGAGATCCTCTTTTCCGGCCCGGATAAGACTCTCGTTCACAGCCCCCTGCTCGACGATCTGCAGACCGTACTGCAGAGCGGCGAGCCAATGTACGACCGCGAACTGGGGTGCAATGGTCTGCTGCTGATCGGCAATACAGTGCCCATTCGCAGCCAGGGTGCGGTGGTCGGCGCCATCTGTACCTTCCGCGATAAAACTGAGGTCAGCCAATTGCTGCAGCGACTGGACGGCATGATGAGCTATGTGGATGCCCTGCGCACCACCTCCCATGAGTTTATGAATAAACTGCACGTGATCCTCGGTCTGCTGAATATGAAAAGCTACGGCAAACTCGAGGAATACGTGCTGCAGACCGCCCACCGCTACCAGGCGGACATCGGCGACATTCAGCACCGCATTAAATCCCCGGTGGTGGCCGGCTTCCTGATAAGTAAAATTCAGCGCGCCACAGAGTGCGGCTTTACCCTGACGCTGGCGGAGGAGAGCCTGGTGCCGGATTGTCCGAACGAGAAACAGGTCACGGTGCTGGTGACGGTGCTGGGCAACCTTATTGAGAACGCGCTGGACGCCATGAGCGGCCAGGCGGAGGGTGAGATCGGCCTGCTGCTGCACTACCAGGACGGCTGGCTAAGCGGTGAAGTGAGCGACGATGGGCCGGGGATCCCGGAGAACAACATCGACGCTATCTTTAACAAAGGCTTCTCCACCAAAGGCGAGAATCGCGGCGTCGGGCTGTTTCTTGCCAACCAGCAGTTGCGCGAGCTCGGCGGCACCCTCGCCGTCGAATCGGAACCCGGCGTATTTACCCAATTTTTTGTTCATCTCCCCTGGGATAGTAAAAGGAAACCTGCGTGATAAATGTTTTAATTGTTGACGATGATGCCATGGTGGCCGAACTGAATCGCCTGTACGTGGCAAGGGTTCCCGGCTTTCGTTGCAGCGGGAGCGCTTCGACGCTCAGTCAGGCCCAGGAGATGATTAACGATCCGCAGCAGGAGATCGATCTGGTGCTGCTGGATGTCTACATGCAGCAGGACAGCGGGCTCGATCTCCTGCCGACCATCCGCGAGTCGGGTCGCGCCATCGACGTTATCATGATTACCTCGGCGGCGGATGCCGCCACGGTACAGACCGCGATGCATTACGGGGTGGTCGATTACCTGATCAAACCCTTCCAGTTTCCGCGCTTTGAAGAGGCGCTCACCACCTGGCGGGAGAAGCGCAAGCTAATAACCGGCCAGCCCTATTACGAACAGGCCGATGTCGACCGCCTGCTGCACGGCGGCGCGCCGGAGGCCAGCGACGCGCGCAAGCTGCCTAAAGGGTTAACCGCGCAAACGCTGCGCACACTCTGCCAGTGGATTGACGCCCATCCGGATGTCGAATTCTCTACCGATGAGCTGGCGGCGGCGGTGAATATCTCCCGCGTTTCCTGCCGCAAATATCTGATTTGGCTGGCGCAGATCAATATTCTCTATACCACTATCCACTACGGCGCTACCGGGCGGCCGGTCTATCGCTACCGCCTGGTCGCCGAACAGTACAGTTTGCTTAAGCAGTACAGTCAATAACCCGATAGCCGCTGTCCAGCGGCGCAAAACGCAGCCGCTGCGGCGATGAGAGAATAATGTCGCGATTTTTGGTAACGAAAATCGCGTCGATATCCTGCCGCTGACGCAGCGCTGCGCAGCCCTTCTCCACGCCGAGGCCGAACAGCAGCGTGGTCCAGATGTCGCCGTCTAAAGAATCCGCGGAAATGACCGTCACGCTGTCGAGTTCGTTGTCCAGCGGATAACCGCTGCGCGGGTCGAGAATATGGTGCCAGCGTTTGCCATCCTGTTCGAAATAGCGCTCGTAGGTCCCGGAGGTGACTACCGATTGCCCGTTGACCGTCAGGGAACCGATCATCGCCTGCGCGTCGGCAAATGGTTTTTTCAGGCCAATGGCCCATTCGCCGAGGGTATGCACATTGCCGCCGAGGTTGATCAGCGCCTTCTCCACCTGCTGCTGACGGAGAAAATCGCGCACGCGGTCAGCGATATAACCTTTGGCGATCGCCCCGAGATCCAGCTCCATCCCCGGCTGTTGGAGAAACACGCTGCAGGTTGCCTCATCAAGGATCACCTCCTGTGGGCGGGTCAGCGTCAGTCGGACTCTGATCTCAGCCGCGTCAGGCACGCTGTGCCCGTGAAAACCAATTCGCCACAGCTTGACCAGCGGGCCGATGGCGAGGTTAAAGGCGCTGTCGCGCACCATGCTGGCGGCTTTGGCGCACTGGATCAGCTGAAAGACCGGTCGGCTGACGGTGACCGGATGACGCCCGGCGGCATGGTTGATATCCATCACCTGCGACTCGGCGCGGTTAACGGTAAGCAGGTCTTCGTAGCGCTTGATAAGCTGGAATACGCGGGAGGCCATCGCCTCATCGTGGGAACAGAGTTTGAGCAGGATGGGCGAGCCCATCAACACGGCGGAGTAGCTATAGACGCGGTTATCGGACATCGGGCTCTCCTTAGAAGGGGCAAGCCGGGCGGCGAAAGCGCCAACCCGGCAGGAGCAAGGTTACAGGTTATCCTCTGGCACGTTTCGCCGCCTGATGGCCCGCGAGGGTACCGAAGATGATGATATCCGCCACCGCGTTACCGCCGATACGGTTGCCGCCGTGGAT
This sequence comes from Klebsiella sp. 10, assembly GCF_018223925.1. NCBI lineage: Bacteria > Pseudomonadati > Pseudomonadota > Gammaproteobacteria > Enterobacterales > Enterobacteriaceae > Klebsiella > Klebsiella sp. 10. The sequence continues at coordinate 8,368 of NZ_JAGRRB010000028.1, read as the reverse complement.
CCCGCCCACCACTTCACCGGCGGCGTAGGCGCCGCGAATCGGCTGCTGCGCCACATTCAGCACTTCGCCATCGGTATTAATGGTCACGCCGCCCATGGTGTGGTGCACGCCGGGGGCGATGCGAATGGCGTGGAACGGGCCTTCGTTAATCGGCGCGCGCAGCGCGGTGGTCCGGCCAAACTGTTCATCATGCTGTTTTTCCACCGCCCCGTTATAGCACTCGAGGGTGGCGAGGAAGGCATGGTAATCCATCCCCAGTTTCTCCGCCAGTTCCCGCGGTGAGCTGGCGCTGGTGACGAAGCCTTTGGCGATGTACTCGTCGGCAGCTTTGTTTTTCGCCCGCACATGCTCGTCGAAGACGATGTAAGCATAGTGTTCCGGCAGAGCGATAATCGCCGCCGAGACTTTATCGCGGGTCTCCATCTCGTTGAAGAAGCGGTTCCCCTGCTGGTTAACGAGAATAGCGCCGCCGCCGCGAATCGATTCGGAAATCAGATACGAGGTCTGCTGCTCGACGGTCGGGTGAATCTGAATTTCGCCCATGTCCACGGTGCCGGCGCCGATGCGTTCCAGCAACGCGATACCGCTCCCGGTAGCCCCTTTGTGGTTAGTGGTGACGAAGCCTTCAAGGTCAGGACGATACTTCACGACCATTGCGCTGTTAGCGCTGAAGCCGCCGGTGGCCACTACGATGCTTTTGGTCTGTACTTCAATGACCTCTTTTTCGTCGTTGATCAGACGTACACCGCTAACCTCATCCCCGCGCATCAGGATCTCTTCCACCGAGGTATCCAGCAGGACGTCAATACCGCGTTTGGTGATGTTGCGCACCAGGCCGCTAATCAGATAGCCGCCAACCGCTGACCCGTCGCGCGGACGGTGGGTACGGTCAATGCTCATCCCACCGGTGGTGGTAATGTCGTTGAGCATAATGCCCCGGTCCGCCAGCCACTCAATGGCTTGCGGCGCGTTTTCAACGAAACGGCGCAGCAGCTGCGGGTTGTTTTTGTTGTGGCCGCCCTTCAGGGTTTCCTGATAGAACAACTCCTTACTGTCTTCGATACCTTTCACGCGCTGGAAGCGGGTTTCCGCGGCGTTCATCCCGGCGGAAGCCTTGATGGTGTTCCCGCCGATGGTTGGCATTTTTTCGACGATCAGCACGCTGGCCCCTTCGTCGTGGGCCTGAATGGCTGCCGCCAGACCGGCGCCGCCGCTGCCGACTACCACCACATCATAGCTTTTCGGCGCGGCGTCATTGCCGCCCTCTTCCGCCGCCAGCGCTTTACTTGATTTCAGCATCGCTTTGGCGACCGCTTTTTTCACCGCCTCGCTCTGGCTGGTGGCCCCGGAAATGGCATCGACGTGCGGGGTATTGGCGGTGAGAATACGTTCGCGGATCTCTTCGAAGCTGGTGGTGAATTCCACGGTCTGGACCGGGCTCGCCGCCAGTTCGATATCGGCAATATGGTCATTTTCGAGGCTGACGTTGATCACCAGCTCATTGGCGTCATCGTGGACGGTCTCAACAAACATCCCCGGTTTAAATTTGGCGTCGCCCATGCTCATGTCGCGGATCATCGCTTCCACCAGCGAGAAACGCCATAGCGGTTCCGGAATGTGCAGCGCTTCACGCTGGGTGCTGTCGATAAACAGCTCCAGCTCTTCGCCGGCGGCGATACGTGACGCCCAGTCCGGATAGGCGATGCAGGCGCGGCCTACCGCAATCAGGTCATAGCCGTGATCGAGGCCCTGCTCGGCATCGGCGGCGTTCACCACCCCGCCGACGCCCATCACCGGCACCTGGGCGAGGGTGTCAGAGCGCATCGCGCAGTATTTCTCGATCAGCGGCGTCGGATCGCTGGTATCGACGATAGACGGACGCAGGGTGGCACCCACCGAGAAGTGCAGATAATCGACACCGCGGGCGGCCAGCTTTTCCAGCAGATACATGGTGTCGTCAAAGCGGATCCCCGGGACCTCCATCTCCTCCGGCGAGAAGCGATAGCCGATGATAAAGGCATCGTCAGCATACTGGCGGGCCATTTTGTGGGTAATATCCAGCACCGCCAGTGGGAAACGGGCGCGGTTGTCGCGGCTACCGCCCCACTCGTCATCGCGCTGGTTGGAGTTCGGCGAATAGAACTGCTGAATGAGATAGGTGTTGGCGCCGTGAATTTCGACCCCGTCGAAACCGGCGAGAATGGCGCGACGAACGCCGTCGCCAAACTTGGCGATCATCCCTTCCACTTCTTCTCCGCTCAGCGCCCGCGGCATGGCGGCGCCCTCACGCGGCGCGGCAATAGCGCTCGGCGCCACCGGCTGGCGCCCCCCGATCAGCTGCGGGTCGACCATACGGCCGCCGTGGTAGATCTGCAGAATCGCTTTTGAACCCTCGGCTTTGATCGCCTCAGCGATTTTCGCCAGGCCGGCAATTTTTTCATCATTATCAATGCCGATCGCGCCCGGGAAGGCCAGACCGTAGTCATCAATAAAGCAGCACTCGACAATAATGGTACCGATGCTTCCGGCGCGCGCGCGGTAGTACTCCACCAGCTCGCTGGTGACAGTACCATCGAAATAACCGGTGCAGGTGGTCATTGGCGCCATGAGCAAACGGTTTTTCAGCTCGGTACCATTTGGTAAAGTAAATGGCTGCAAAATACGTTCGTTACTGGTCATAAGTTACGCTCCAGATTTTAAAATATTAAAAGCTCAGAATGAGGTGACGGAATCATTAATGGTTTTGGTTTTTAATTCCTGTTGTCATGCCAATAATATAGCGCGTTTTTTAATTACTAAACCAATTACGTTAGTTATAAAACTATTTAACCCCAGCAATAACATCGCTACCTCTATTGTATTATTAAAATAATAAATAGCATTTACATAATACAAATGCGTGATAACAATTAGGATACTTTTGTTAACATAGACAATGACAAGGAAACAACAAAAAATACAATAAAATCATAAAGATAATAAAATATAAAATAATTTCAGCATTTATTGTTCATTTTTCTTTTAACATCTATCGATATTTTCGCCAAAATAACACCTCATCATATAGGGTTATACTGATAATAAAAAAATAGTGAAATCACCGGCTTTTATTGATCTTGATCAATTGCAACGGCCATTGAAAGCGCAATATATAAATAACCAACAAATTTAATTTAACGCCTCATAAAACGCGTTAAATAAGCGCCCTGTCGATACTCAGAAACGCAAAATAAAAACTAAAGTAACTTTTGTAATTAAAGAAACCACTGAGCAAGACGCTGGCGTAAACGTTATTTTCAACAACTTGCAGATACTCATTATGAAAGAGAAAAAGACAACCATACCGCCTGCCGGTGCAGTCAAGCCAACGACTGCGAATAAAAAACCTCTCCTGATGATGGCGCTGCCGATTATCGTTGCCGTGCTGTTATTGTTCGTCCCGGTCCCCGAAGGCCTGCCGCCGTACGCCTGGCACTACTTCGCTATCTTTGTCGGGGTGATCGTTGGGTTGATTTTTGAACCGCTGCCCGGCGCCGTTATCGGTATCACCGGCGTGGTAGTTATTGCCCTGTGCAGCCAGTGGCTGCTGTTCAGCCCGGATCAGATGGCCGCGCCAGGCTTCAAAATGGCTGGCGCCTCCTTTAAGTGGGCGGTGAGCGGCTTCGGCAACTCCACCGTGTGGCTTATCTTCGGCGCGTTCATGTTCGCCGCCGGCTACGATAAAACGCAGTTCGGCCGCCGCCTGGCGCTGATTCTGGTGAAATATCTTGGCCGTCGCAGCCTGACGCTCGGCTACGCCATCACCTTCGCGGATCTGCTGCTGGCGCCGTTTACGCCGTCTAACACCGCACGCAGCGGGGGGACTATCTACCCGATTATCGCTAACCTGCCGCCGCTGTACGGTTCAAAGCCAAACGATCCGAGCGCACGTAAAATCGGTTCCTATCTGATGTGGGTAGCGATCACCGCCGCCTGTATTACCAGCTCGATGTTCCTGTCGGCTCTGGCCCCGAACCTGCTGGCCCTGGCGCTGGTCAAAAGCATTGTTGGCATCAATATCTCCTGGGGCACCTGGTTCATCGCCTTCCTGCCGCTGGGTATCCTGCTGATTCTGGCCATGCCGCTGCTGGCCTACTGGTTCTACCCGCCGGAAGTGAAAGTCAATAACGAAGTGCCGCTGTGGGCCGCGCGTGAACTGGAAAAACTGGGCAAACTGTCGCGCAATGAAATTCTGCTGCTGGTATTCGTCTGCTTCGCGCTGATGATGTGGATCTTCGCCGCCGACTGGATCGAACCGGCGCTGGCTGCCCTGCTGGTTATCGTGCTGATGCTGTGGACCGGCGTGCTCTCCTGGAGCGATATCACCAACAACAAAGCGGCATGGAACACCTTTGTCTGGTTCGCCACCCTGGTGGCACTGGCCGACGGCCTCTCCTCCACCGGCTTTATCGCCTGGCTGGGTAAAGAGGGCGGCGCGCTGATGAGCGGCATCTCCCCGGGGATGGCGACCATCGTCCTGCTGCTGGCGTTCTACCTGCTGCACTATCTGTTTGCCAGCACCACCGCGCACACCACCGCGCTGCTGCCGGCCATGCTGACCATTGCCTCGACTATCCCGGGAATGAATATGGAAGTGTTTGTCCTGCTGATGGTCACCTCGCTGGGCGTGATGGGGATCATCACCCCGTACGGTACTGGCCCAAGCCCAATCTACTACGGCAGCGGCTACCTGCCGACCAAAGATTACTGGCGCCTCGGCACCATCTTTGGCGCCATCTTCCTGGCCGCCCTGCTGCTGATTGGCTATCCGTGGATGTCCATGATGTTCTGATTCATAACCGCCGGGACTACCCCGGCGGTTTTTATCTTTATGGAGTAAGTGACTATGTCGACTAAACCGTTTGTTTATCAGGATCCGTTTCCGCTGGCGCACGACGATACGGAATACTATCTGCTCAGCAAAGAGCACGTCTCCGTCGCCGAATTTGACGGCCAGCAGGTCCTGAAAGTAGAGCCGCAGGCGCTGACCCTGCTCGCTCAGCAGGCCTTCCACGACGCCGCCTTTATGCTGCGCGTCTCCCATCAGCAACAGGTCGCCTCGATTTTGCTCGACCCGGAAGCCAGCGATAACGATAAATATGTCGCCCTGCAGTTCCTGCGCAACTCGGAAATTGCCGCCAAGGGCGTGCTGCCGACCTGCCAGGATACCGGCACCGCGATTATCATGGGGAAAAAAGGCCAGCGCGTCTGGACCGGCGGCGGCGATGAAGCCGCCCTGGCGCAGGGCGTTTACAACACCTATACCGAAGATAACCTGCGCTACTCACAGAACGCGCCGCTGGATATGTATAAAGAGGTTAACACCGGCACCAACCTGCCGGCGCAGATCGATCTCTACAGCGTCGACGGTGAAGAATATAAGTTCCTGTGCATGGCGAAAGGCGGCGGTTCCGCCAACAAAACCTATCTGTACCAGGAGACCAAGGCCCTGATCACCCCGGCGAAGCTGAAAAACTACCTCGTTGAGAAGATGCGCACTCTCGGCACCGCCGCCTGCCCGCCGTACCACATCGCGTTTGTGATCGGCGGCACCTCGGCGGAAGCGACGCTGAAGACCGTGAAACTGGCCTCGACCCGCTATTACGACGGTCTGCCGACCGAAGGCAACGAACACGGTCAGGCGTTCCGCGACGTGCAGCTGGAGCAAGAGCTGCTGCAGGAAGCGCAGAACCTCGGCCTCGGCGCGCAGTTTGGCGGGAAATACTTCGCCCACGATATCCGGGTGATCCGTCTGCCGCGCCACGGCGCCTCCTGCCCGATCGGCATGGGTGTCTCCTGCTCCGCCGACCGCAATATCAAAGCCAAAATTAACCGCGACGGTATCTGGATCGAGAAGCTGGAGAGCAATCCGGGAAAATATATTCCTGAACATCTGCGTCAGGCCGGCGAAGGCGAAGTGGTAAGCATCAACCTGAATCAGCCGATGAGCGAGATCCTGGCGCAGCTGTCGGCACATCCGGTCTCCACCCGCCTGAGCCTTAACGGCACCATTATCGTGGCCCGCGACATCGCCCACGCCAAGCTGAAGGAACTTATCGACAACGGCGAGGCGCTGCCGCAGTACGTCAAAGATCACCCGATCTACTACGCGGGCCCGGCAAAAACGCCAGCCGGTTACGCTTCCGGCTCCCTCGGCCCAACCACTGCCGGCCGCATGGACTCTTACGTTGATCTGCTGCAGTCCCACGGCGCGAGCATGGTGATGCTGGCGAAAGGCAACCGCAGCCAGCAGGTGACCGATGCCTGCCATAAACACGGCGGCTTCTACCTTGGAAGCATCGGCGGCCCGGCGGCAGTGCTCGCCCAGCAGAGTATCAAGAGCCTCGAGTGCGTGGCCTATCCGGAACTGGGGATGGAAGCTATCTGGAAAATCGAAGTGGAAGATTTTCCGGCGTTTATCCTCGTCGATGATAAAGGCAACGACTTCTTCCAGCAGATCCAGAATAAGCAGTGCACGGGCTGTAAACAGCACGGCTAACGCTATCCTCTGACGCTGATATCAGGCCGTCGCCGTTTGGGCGACGGCTTTTTTATGTCCGCGTTTCCCCAGCTTGAATTCACTTCGCACTAGGCTATGCTCAACTACAAGCCCTCCGTTTTTTGCTGAAAAATAACAATAATTCTTATCTCAGGTGCCTCAATGAACAGGATGAGCATCGTTATCCTCTGGGCGCTGGCGCTGCTGGTGCTCCAGCCGGCGCTGGCCGCCGAACCGCGACAGCAGCCAACCGCGCGCGAGCAGGCACGCACGGTCACGATTTTCCACAAACCTGTCGTCATGTTGCAGGCCACCTTTGGCCAGACCACGCCCGAAGAGCGCGTTTTGCGCACCCGTAGCGCCCTGCGCGCCTTCACCGAAGATGATATTCGCCAGCCGCTGCGGGTCGTGCCGGTTATCCGCTATGGTCAGCCAGGCAGACTGTTTCTGATGAACGGCAAACCGGTGCTGCTGCTGAGCCAGGCGGATCTCGACGAGGGCGATGATTTAACCCTCGACCAGGCAGCCCAGCGGGTGCTGGCGCGTATGGAAGCCCAGCGCACCAGCCTCCAGGAGCAGTTCAACAACCGCTATCTGTTCATCTCCGCCGGTAAAGCCCTGGCCGGGGCGCTGCTGCTGGCGCTGTTTTACTACGGCGCCTTCCGCGCCTGGCGGCGGGTGCGACGTTTTTTCCTGCTGCGGATCCTCGAAAAACGTAGCGCCATACCGCAGCACTGGCGGCGCTATCTCGGCAATATTGAAGTTCGACTCTATGCTGTGCTGGTCATCCTTCTCGGCATGCTGGCCTGTTATCTCTGGCTGAGCTGGGCCTTCAGCCTGTTTCCCTGGACGCGGGTGTGGAGCGAATCGCTGGGCGACTGGTCGCTGGGGGTGATCCGCCACCTCTCTCTGTCGATTGTCGCCTCCCTGCCGGGGCTGATGATCGTGGTGCTTATTTTCCTTCTCACCTGGCTTATCATTCGCCTGGTGAAGGTGGTTCTCGACCAGGTCGCCGCCGGCCGCATTCAGATTCCCGGCATTCATCCGGAGACCGTTAGCGCCACCCGTCGGCTTATCTCGGTGGTCATCTGGTTGTTTGCCCTCTCCGCCGCCTACCCGTTCCTTCCCGGCGCCAACTCCCTCGCCTTCAAAGGCATTAGCGTGTTCTTCGGCCTGATGCTGACCCTCGGGTCAACCGGGGTGATGACCCATGCGATGAGCGGCCTGGTGCTGATCTACTCTCGGGCGCTGCGCAAAGGCGACTGGATCCGCCTCGCCGATAATGAGGGTCAGGTCAGCGAGATTGGCGTACTGGCGACCAAAATTCTCACCCGCGAAAATTACATCGTTACCGTCCCGAACGCGGTGGTGGTGGGCGGGAAAATTATTAATCTCAGCGCCGAAAGCGCCGACGGTGGAGTCAACCTCACCACCAGCGTCACCATTGGCTACGATACGCCGTGGCGTCAGGTCCATGCGCTGCTGGAGCTGGCGGCGAGACGCACCTCCGGGGTCGATCAGCAAATTGCGCCGGTGGTGCGTAAGCTGGGATTGCTCGACTGGTATACCTCGTATGAGCTGCAGGTGCGCTTACTCCCCACAACCAAGCTGCCGGATGGCCGCAACGCATTGCATAGCAGCATTATTGATGTGTTTAACGAATTCGGCGTGCAGATTATGTCGCCGAACTTTGTGATGCAGCCAAAAGCGGCGGTAGTGGTGCCGCAGGAAGCCTGGTACGCCGCCCCGGCCGTCGCGCCGCAGGAGCCTGAGAAATAAGGGTTAACGTAGCGGCATTTCCGCCGGGTGGCGGCTGCGCCTTACCCGGCC